>JANOHG010000326.1:0-3377 GCA_031406375.1 Archangiaceae bacterium
TTCCCCTATGTACCCCCGTCCGTGAGCCCTGGTCGCACGCTATTTCTCGTCATTTTCCTCGCGACAGTCGGGGCATCGAAGGCTTTCGGGCAGGCCGACGCGCCGATTGTCTCCGACCCTGAAATCAGCAGCGACACAATCATCGAGGTCCGCGTCGAGGGAAACCGACGCGTCGAGCCCGAAGCGATCAAGCGCGCACTGCGCAACAAGGAAGGCCGCCCTTTTGATCCCGCGCGCACGGCCGACGACCTCAAGAGCCTGTGGACGCTGAACTATTTTTCCGACGTTCAGCTGCTGGTTCAGCGGCTCCCGAAGGGCATCGCCTATGTCGTCCGGGTGGTCGAACGGCCTGCGGTGCGCGAAGTGCGGATCACCGGAAACGACGAGCTCTCGAAGGATGACTTCAAAGACACGATCGACATTCGGCCGTACAGCATTCTCGATGTCGCCGCGATTCGCCGGAACCAGAAGAAGATCCTCGATAAGTACACCGAGAAGGGGCACTTCCTTGCCGAGGTCACCTACGAGCTGCAGCCGGTTGGCGAGACCGGAGAGCTTGACGTCGTCTATGTCATTCGCGAGCACGCCAAGGTTCTGGTCAAAGAGATCAATTTTCTCGGAGTGACCCGGGTCCCCATCGGCGAGCTCAAAGAGGTGATGCTCACCAAAGAAGGTGGGTTCCTCTCGTTCTTCGACGGCAGTGGCGTCTACCGGGAAGAGATGTTTCAACGCGATCTGCAGGTGATTCAGTCGGCCTACTACGACCGCGGCTTCATCAACGTGAAGGTCGACAAGCCCAACGTCTCGCTCTCGCCTGACAAGCGCTTCATCTACATCTCGTTGAAGATCGAAGAGGGTGAGCGATACGCGATCGGTAAGCTCGATTTTTCGGGCGACATGCTGATCAGCAAAGAAGAGCTGACGCTTCGGATGACCTCGCGCGTCGGCGAGATTTTCAACCGTTCGCTGCTCGCGCGAGACATCCAGGCGATCACCGACGTCTATTACGACCAAGGCCACGCCTACGCGAACATCACGCCCGTCACCACCGTCAGCGCCGAGGTGAAGACGATCGACCTCACCTTCGACATTCAGAAGGGCGAGCAGGTGACGATTGAGCGAATCGATGTGGTCGGCAATACCAAGACACGCGACAAGGTGATTCGCCGCCAGCTGCGCGTCTACGAAGGAGAGCTTTTCTCGGGCTCCGGAATGCGCAAGAGCAAAGACAAGGTGACCCAGCTCGGCTTCTTCGAGACCGTCGAGGTCTCTCACAAGCCAGGCAGCGACAACACCCATGTCGTGGTGCAGATCGAGGTGAAAGAAAAGTCGACCGGCACGTTCCAGGTCGGCCTGGGGTTCAGCAACACCGAGAGCTTCATCTTCACCGCGCAGATCAGCCAGAATAATTTTCTTGGTTGGGGCCAGTCGGTGTCGGCCAGCGCCCAGCTGTCGGGCCTGCGCAGCTTCTTTCAGCTGTCATTCTACGACCCGTACTTCCTTGATACGAACTTCATCTTTTCCGCGGACCTTTACCGGACTCAGCAAGACTACTTCGGCTTCGTTCGCGAAGCGACGGGCGGCAGCGTCAACGTCGGCTACTACCTGCTCGATGATCTGTCGGTGAACGTCGGCTACACACGCGAATACATCGCGGTTCAAGCCGGTCGCGACGATGCCGAGATTCCGCTTTCGGGTCAATTCCGAAACGGAGTCACGAGCGCAGTCAAAGTCTCTGGTTCATGGGATCGCCGCAACAACCGCCTCTTCCCTTCGAGCGGCTTTCTTCAGTTCGCATCTGCGGAATTTGCTCCCGGGTTCCTCGGCGGCACTTTCCTGTTCAATCGCTACACCGCCTACTCACGCTTTTACTTCCCGCTTCCACTGGGCATTGTCCTGAAGACGAACGCTCAGATTGGCTACATCCAGGATCTGGACCCGGATCCGACGCGGCCGCTGCCCATCTCCGAGATGTATTATCTGGGCGGCATCAACACTGTTCGCGGTTATTCGCCGCGGTCGATCACCCCCGTGACTCTCGTCGGTTCTTCGACGCGCCCGGACGCATCGGTACAGACCTTCGGTGTCGGTGGAAACAAACAGTTCATCTTCAATCTCGAGATCGAGTTTCCGATCTTCGAGAAGGTCGGTATTCGGGGCGTCGTCTTCTACGACGCTGGCAACGCGTTCTCGGCTGCTCACAACTTCTTCCAGGAGCCGATTTACAACGTGCCTCTGGGGCTGTTCCACTCGGTGGGCTTCGGCTTCCGTTGGTTCTCGCCGATTGGTCCTTTGCGGTTCGAGTGGGGCGTGCCCTTGAATCGCCGCGGCCCTTCGGATCAGCCGCTGCTGTTCGAGTTCACCATCGGCAACTCGTTCTAACCTCGCGCCTGGAGGGTCAGACGCAGGCTGAGATCGTCACCATCAGCCCAATCAGAACGAGTGCCGCCCCCGCGGCAAGCACCACCCTGTCGAAGGCATCTGTCTTCGCAGGTGAAGGTTTGAACCTCGAACGCGGGGCAATCGGAACCGGTGGCACGGCCGCCTTGGTTTCTTCAGGTGGCTCTGGAGGTAGTTCGACGAGTTCCTCTACGAGGACCAGAACTGTCGCCTCGTCCTTCTCCTCGATTTTCAGAGCGTTCTCGGGACCATCGTATCGAAGCAGTGATTGACCCAGTTCGATGACATCGCCTGCGCGCAGCAGGGTGGGTTGCCTTACCGGGTTGCCGTTGATGAAAAGCCCGTTGGTGTCGGGCATCGCTTCGAGGAAATCCGTCGATCGCTGGCGCACCACCCGCGCATGCTTCCGCGAGACAGCGCGATCTCGGATTCGAATCGCGCACTTCTCGCCTCGCCCAATCATTGTCTCTTGCAGGGCGATCGGATGACTGAAGCCGGCGTCGAGGCCAGTCAGGCAAGTCAGCGTCGCCGAGCGAGAATTCGAGGCAGAGAAGCCGTTGCCGACCATCTCTTTGAGCACGCACGCGGTGTCTTTGAAGCTGCGATGGCGTTCGTCTTTGGGTTTTTGCTGTTTGAGGCAGATGCCGTTGGGAAGCCGCATCTTTTCGCCCGAAATCACCAGTCGCGGAATGTGGGCTGGAAACTGCACGCCACCAATCGTTACCGGGCTCGAGGCGGTCACCATCAGCCGTTCTCCCAGCAGGTTGAGTGTCAGCAACGACTTCGGCATTCCCGCGATGCGGATGTCGTCGTTCGCCGCGCCGCCGACATGCAGCACTCCATCGACAAGGTCGAACTCTGACTTTTCGTTGCCGAAGCTGATTTCGCCGCGCCCTGGCAAGAGCATTCCCCACCCGCCCGCTGCCCGCGTGCGATCGACGACGCGCAGCGTGTCGCGAGCCGCCAGCGCGAGCAGG
>JANOHG010000346.1:0-2192 GCA_031406375.1 Archangiaceae bacterium
CCCGATCATCGCCTTCGCCCACAGGGGATTCGTCAGGTTCTCTGCCCGCGCTCCAAACCCGAGCTTCTTGAGCTCTGCTTGGGTTCCGCGCATGTAGTCATCGAACTTCGTCGTGTCGCTCAAGTCTGCATCGGTGCGCGACGGAATGGCGCCGAACAGTCGATTGAACTCGGCCTGAGAAGTGGGGTTTGCAATCAGCTTCATGAACTCTTTTGCATTGGCGAGATTCGGCCCCTTCTTGGCGATGAAGAAGAAGTCAGCGTGGCCAAGGAAGTGCGCTTGAGTTCCTGGGCAGGTGAAGGTTCCCCAGTCTTGCCCGAACTTCAGGTTCGCGGCGCGAAACCGGCCGACGTACCACGAGCCCAGCGCGGTCATGGCTGCCTTGCCTGACGTGATGGCATCCCAGGGCGCGATTTCAGCACCACACTTGTCCTTCGACGAGGCTGCGGTACAGTCTTTGAGCGCATCCTGGTTCGAGAGGTCGAGATACTTCTTCAGGTTGGCAAAAGTGGTGCGAACACTGGCGTGATCCCAATCAGCCGAGTGAGCCTTTCCCGCAGTCAGAAGTTTCAACTGCATCTCACGGCCGACAGTGCCAGGGAGCATGTAATCGAAGAACAGGTCTTTGATGGTCCACGGGTACTTGGTGTTGAGGTCCGTGCTGGTGACATCGGTCGCCGACTGCGGAAGATGAAACGCGCTGCCCACAATGTTGTTGGCAGCGTAATGGGCTTTCACCTTCTCGCCCGCGGCGAGCAGGTCTGCAATGGTTGCGTTCGGGCCGCTGAGCGTCGCAATCGACACGCCTGCGGCGTCGAGAACCTTCTTGTTATAAAACAGGGCGTTGTCACGCATCACGTTGGGCGCGACGCCGTGAATGGACCCGCTGCCGACCGTGACGTCGGTGGTGCCTGCCACGAACTTGGTGGTGTCGACGAGGTCGTTCAACGGCTCAATTCCACCCGACGCCATGTAGGTCTGAATGTCGGCATAATTTCCAGACTGGAACACATCGAGCGCAGGCGCTGCTTGCTTAATCAACCCACTCAGCGTTTCCGAATAGCCCAGCCCGCCCTGAAGATGCTGCGCAGTGCCGTTTACCATTCGAACGTTCGGGAACTTTTTCTTGTACTCGGAAAGAATGGTTCCAAACGCCACATCGAGGTTCGCGTCAGAGGACTCCACTCCCCAATAGTCATACAGAATCAGCTCATTCGTGGCTGTCGGTTTGGGTGGGACTACTGTGGCCGGACCACAGGCCGCTAGCAGTTGATACGAGACCAGCGCCGCGACAACTCGCACAAATTTCATCGTTCGCTCCATGGCTGTTGGGTAGCTCCGTCGCGTCGTGCTGCAATTGATCGCCCGGTTCCAACGTCACGAGACGGTTGATCTCTGGGTGGGTCAGTCTCGACGATGCCGGTCGCCGCCGACCCACTGCGGGCCATCAGCGGTGCAAATTCGACCCGTATTCTGCCTTCGTCGCCAACCTCTCAGAACCGTTCAATTAGTTGCGCCTCGACCGATTCCGCGAAACCTTGGCGCTTTTATGGGGTTGATGAAGTGACGGTGCTCCCAGAAGAAGACGAAGACGCGCGACTGATGGGCAGGGTCTCGGGTGGAGACAAGGCCGCGTTTGCGATTTTGTTCGATCGCCACCAGGGCTCAGTGGTTCGCTTCGCTTGGCGTTTCGTTGGAACTCAGGGGCGGGCCGAAGAGCTGGCGCAGGAAATCTTCTTCAAGCTCTACCGAAGCGCGAAATCCTACCAGCCGAGCGCGAAGTTCAAGACCTTCCTCTTTCGGGTCGCGACCAACCACTGCCTCAACGAGGTGCGGCGCGGTGACTACAAGGTGATGGAACCGTCGACAGAAGTGCAGCACGACACCCGCGAGGCGGTCGGTCAGCGGCCAGACGATGCGCTGGAAGGAAAGCAGCTCGAGGCCGCGGTCAGCAAAGCCTTGCAGTCGATGAGCGAGCGTGAACGGGCCGCGTTCAGCATGTGCCGCTTCGAAGGGATGGCGTATCGCGAAATCGCAGGCGCGCTTGACGCATCAGAAGCGGCGGTCAAGAGCTTGATTCACCGCGCGAGCCTGCAAGTGGTCAAACAGGTCGAACAGGTCGAACAGCTGAAAGCAGGGTTGTCTGCAACCAGGAGTGAAGCATGAGCGAACGCAATCCCATCGAAGACGAG
>JANOHG010000169.1:0-5800 GCA_031406375.1 Archangiaceae bacterium
TTGACATGGGTCAAATGTTCTAGGACCCGATCGAGCGTCACGCCGTCGCCAGGGACCAGATCGAGCGCCAGCCTGTAGTGCGTCGCCGCCTGGGCGTGGTCGGCGAAGCCTTCGTCGTAGACGAGGGCCAACTGCATTGCGACTCTTGCCCGATGCGAAGGACTCTTCTCGAGGTCCAACAGCTGGCGGAAACAATCCGCGGCGCCTGTCCAGTTCTTCGACAGGATGTGGATCGAACCCAACCGTTCAAGCGCGTCGACGCTGCCCGGATCGGATAACAGCGCGGTTTGCAGGTGCGCGGCCGCTCGAGTGCCGTCGCCCAACTGGTCATGGTAAAGCGCGCCGAGTTTGAGGTGAATTGAAGCCAGGCGCTTCGCGTCGCCGCCTTGCTGAACCCGAACGGCAAACGCTGCGGCTGCTTCCGCGTAGTCTTGCTTCGCAAGCGCCAGGTCTCCCTTCAGCTCAAGGGCTTCGATGTGGGTTGGCAGCGCGAGCAAGGCCTTCTCGAGCAGCGCCGCCGCGCGCTCCTTGTTCTTCAGCTGATCGAGGTAGACGCGGGCTGCGGCATAGAATTGCTGACCGGCTCCGGCACTGTCTCGCAGTGCCAGACGGGTGTCGCCTCGTCGCTCGTGCAGTGCGGCGAGATCTGCAGCCCCTCCACGTGAGGCGAGCAGATCTTCGAGCGCCGTGCCCGCCTCGGGGTGCAGCGGATCGCCATCCAACACCCGTTGGAAGTACGCCACCGCGGCCTGAGGATCCTTGACCTGATCGCGTGCGATCTTCCCTGCTTGAATCAGTGCTTCATTGACGGTCGCCTTGTCCTTCGCGCTCGCGATCACCGCCTCGAGCGCCGTACGCGCGCGTTCATGGTCGCCCATGCGCGCGAACACCCGCGCGAGCCCCATCTGGGCCGGCAACAGGTTCGGCACCATCGCCAACGCCGCTTCGTACGCCTGCACCGCTTTGCTCGGCTGGTTGAGCTTGGTCTCGTAAAGGTCCGCCGCCCGAAGCTTCAGCTGGGCGCCATCCGTCGACTCTTGCACCGCAGCGCTCCGCGCCTCGAAGAGCTCGACGAGTCCTCGGTGGTCTGCTGCTTTCACCAACGCGCGCTCAAGCATCAAGTGCAGCGCCTCGTCCGCGGGATCTGCCGCATGGGCGGCCTTCAACTGCGAAACCACCACCGCCGGCAGCTCAGAGCTCTGGCCCTGCTCGATCGCCGCCAGCTTCATCGCCGCCGACAACTTCGGGTCACCCATTGTCTCGGCCAATCGGGCGCGAAGCTCGTTGCGGCGGGTGCGATCGCCGGCACGAATCCGCTCGAGCAGCTTGAGCGCCGCCAGGTTTCGGTCATCGAGCTGCAGCGCAAGCTCGCAGCAGGCGGCGGCGCGCGAAGGCTCGTTCAGCCGGTCGAGGTAGATGCGCGCGAGCTTCAGGTTCGCCGAGATCTTCAGCTGCGCAGACCCGACCTGGGTTTGTCGATCGAGCAGAACGATCAGTTCCTTGGTGTCATCGCTGGCGGTCAGCAGCCGTTCGAGCTGCTGCAGGGCGGTGAGGTGGGTGGGCGCGAGCCGCAGCACCTCGTTGTAACCCTCGATTGCCTTTGTCGGGCTCTTCAGCTGGTCATCCCAGATCGCCGCGGCCTGGAACATCGCGTTCGCCCGTTCGGTCGGATCGCTGCGGTTCGCAGCTTCGGCGCGCAGGATTTCGATCAGGCTTTCCCAAGCCCCTTGCGAACGGTAGATGCGGCCCAGCGCGCGCACCGCCGGAAAGTAGTTTGGCGCGAGCGTCATCACTTCCTGGTAGGTGGCGATCGCGTCGTTCTCGTTTTTCAGTCGCTGCTCATGCAGTTCGCCGATCTTGAACATCAGCTGCGCGGCCTGCTCGGTGGTTGGCGCGATCTCCGCTTCCGCCCGGTACATCTTGATCAAGTCCCCCCACTTGCCGTCCTGGGTGTAGAGCCGACCCAGCGCTCTGAGTGCGGGCGCGTAGGTGGGCGCGTGGGCGAGCACCTGCTCGTAGGCCTCGACCGCCCGCGCGCGATCGTTCAGCTGATCTTCGAGAATCTCTGCATTGCGATGCGCCAGCGAAACGATGTGTCGGGTGTCGCCCGACAACCTCGCCTCCTGCTCGTTGAGCGCAATCAGCTGCTCCCAAAGCCCGCCGCGCTCGTACAACCGTTCGAGGTTGCGCACCGTTGGCAGGTGGTCAGCGGCGATCTCGAGCACCCGTTTGCAGCAGTCGATCGCCCGCGGTAGGTCTGTCAGTCGATCTTCGTGAATCGCCGCCATCCGATTGAGCGTCTGAATCTGCTGCTCGCGATTGGTCGTCTGCAGCAGATCCTGCTCGTACATTCCGACGAGGTCGAGCCAATTGCCCTGCTTTTCGAAGAGGCGAACCAGCGCCTTCTGCGCGGGAAGGTAGCCTGGGTACAACTTCAGAACTTCGTTGTACCGTCTGATCGCTTCCTCGGTCTTCTGCAGGCGCTCTTCGAGCACTTCGGCCGACTTGAAGACCCGAATCGCCTTCTGCTTCGGATCGTCGATTGACGCCGCTTCGGCGTCGTAGGTGCTCAGCAGCCCGGCCCAGTTCTTCGAACGGTGGAAGAGCTTGCCGAGGTTCGCCAACGCGGTCGGGTGGCCCGGAAGCTTCGCGAGGATCGCCTGATACCTGCCCATCGCGTCAGGGTCGCGCCGCAGCTGGTCTTCGTACAGTGAGCCCAGCCGCAGGTTAATCGCGATCATCTCGCTCTCGTCGGTTACCGCGGTGACCCAGGTCATCAACACGTCTGCCAGCTCTTCGAAGCGACCCTGCGTTTCGAAAATCCGAGCCAGTTCCGACAGCACCAGCGGATCTTTTGGCGCGATTCGCCGCGCTGCCACCAGCGCCGCCAGCGCGTCTTCGGGCCGATTCAGGCGATCATAGGCCTTGCTGATCTGAAGGAACGTCGGCGCCGCGTGAACACCTTGCCCTTCGGCTTCTGCAGCCAGCGCGGCCAGCTCTTCGTCAACGGTGCCTTCGCGCTGGGCAACCCGCTTCATCGCCGCCAACAGCAGCGAGTCCTGGCGATCGAGCGCGAAGGCTTCTCGGAAGCAAGCGGCTGCGCGGGTGAGGTCCTTGACCCGGTCTTCGAGCAGCAGCCCTGCAGAGGTCAGGTAGTGCGCTTTGGCGCCCTCGTCGGTTACTACCCGCGCAATTAGTTGTTGCGTGGTGACCAGCGACGCGTGATCGGCCTTTTCCGAGTACACCTGCTCGAGTTGGCACAGCAGGGTGATGTCTTCAGGCTCGAGCGCGAGGCAGCTGGCCCAGGCAGTCAGCGCGTCGGCTTCGCGCGACAGCCGTTGCTCGAGCACCGTCGCTTTCTCGAAAAGCAGCGCGGCCTTCCCGCGCCTGTTCGCAGTCGCGTTGAGCTCGGCGTCGAGCAGGGTGACGACCATCTGCCAGTTGCCAACCTCAGCGAACAGCCGGCGCGCCGCGCGGATGTTGGCGAGAAACCGCGGGGCGAGCTTGTAGGCCGCCTGGTACGCCACGGCGGCAAAGCGGGGGTGCTTCAGCGGATTTTCCCACAGCAGCCCAATCTCGTGAAACAGCAGCGCGGCTGCAGGGTCTGCGCCCAGGCCCTTCGCTTCCCGATCGAGCGTCGCGATTCGGGCGCGGGCCTCGTCGTCGGTCTGCGTTGGAGCTGCGCCATTTTCGACGGGCATCGCAATCGCAGGAATTGCGGTGGACATGGTTCGAGGAAATTCCTGTCCATTCGTCATCTTGGCTCTCTGCCTCGCGTTGGAAGTGGCACTTCAGCTAGCACGCGCGACGTACCGCCCCAAGGAGTTCCCCTGAGTCGATGAGGGCGGCGACTGCGGAAATGTCTTTGTGCAACTCACGGTCTTTTTCCATGTGCGGCACTTTGCTGCGAATGAGCTGATGCGCGGCCGCGGCTCCAACGCCGGGCTTGTGCGGCAGTCGAAGATCCAGCGCCTGAGCGGCAACCAGCAGCTCGATTGCCAGCGCATAGACCGCGTGTCCGACTACCTGGCGCGCTTTGAGCGCAGCCGTCATTCCCATCGAGACGTGATCCTCGCGCCCCGCCGATGATGGGATCGAATCGACCGACGCGGGGTGGCAGAGGATGCGCGACTCGGCGACCAGCGCGGCGCTGGTCACCTGCGCAATCATGAACCCGGAATTGAGCCCAGAGTTCTTGGCGAGAAAAGCCGGCAGGCCAGACAACGCAGGGTTCACCAGTTGTTCGACGCGACGCTCGCTGATCGACATCAATTGGGTCAGCGCCATCGACACCACATCGAGCGCGAGCGACACCGGTTGCCCGTGAAAGTTGCCTGCCGAGACGATCGATTCGGTCTCGGTGAACACGAGTGGGTTGTCGGTAGCGGCGTTGACTTCGACTTCTAGAATCCTCCGCGCGAATGCCAGCCCTTCGCGCGCGGCGCCATGCACCTGCGGCATGCAGCGCATTGAATAGGGGTCTTGAACTTTGGCGCAGTGGGCGTGCGTCGCAACCAACTCGCTTCCCGCGAGCACCTGTCGCAGGTGAGCCGCGCACGCCTTCTGCCCTTGATGCGGCCGCACGTCCTGTACCTCGGCCACGAACGGCTTGTGCGACCCCAGCAATCCTTCGAGCGTCATTGCCCCCGACACGTCGAACAGCTCGGCAAGGTCATCCGCGCGAAGCAAGGCGGGTACGCCCACCGCACACATCGCCTGCGTTCCGTTGACGAGCGTGAGGCCCTCTTTGGCCTCGAGCACCACCGGCACCAGGCCGGCGCGCTCGAGCGCGACTCTTCCCGGCACCCGCTGGCCGTCGAACATCGCTTCGCCTTCGCCGATCAACACCAGGGCCAGGTGCGCCAGCGGGGCGAGATCGCCCGAGGCACCCACGCTTCCTCGTTCGGGGACGATCGGGCTGACCCCGCGGTTCAGCATGTCGAGCGCCAGCTGAAGAGTCGACCTGCGCACCCCTGAGTAGCCCTTGGCGAGAACGTTCGCCCGCAGCAGAAGCAGCGCGCGGGCCTCGCCCACCGGAAGCGGCGTGCCGACTCCCGCCGCGTGCGAGAGGATCAGGTTGCGCTGCAGCTCACGCAGATCCTTCTTGTCGATCCGGATTTCACTGAGCGTTCCGAAACCGGTGTTGATTCCGTACGTCGGCACGTCGGACGCGGCCATCTTCTCGACCAGAGCCCGTGACCCATCGACGCGGGCAATCGCATGCGGCGCGAGCTCGACTTGAGCTCTTGAAAAGCCGACTTCCTGAATCTGCGCCAGGGTGAGGCTGGATCCGTCGAGCTGCACAGGTGTCATCGGCGCGGACCCTATCTTTAGAGATCGCTTGAGTCGACGGTTCGCATTGCTATGAAGCCCGCCCCCTATGGCGCTGATTGTTCAGAAGTATGGTGGAACCTCGGTTGGCGACGTCGAGCGCATCAAGAACGTGGCTCGCCGCGCGATCGCGACTCAGAAGAAGGGTCACGACGTGGTGGTCGTCGTCTCAGCCATGTCCGGCGAGACCAACCGGCTGCTCAAGCTCGTCACGCAGATCTCCAGCCGACCCAGCGAGCGCGAGCAGGACGTCGTCCTCGCCACTGGCGAGCAAGTGACGATCGGGCTGTTGGCGATTGCGATCTGGGAACAGAAGGGCAAAGCGACCAGCTTCTTGGGTGGCCAATGCAGAATCGTCACCGACAGCACGTTTACCAAGGCGCGAATCAAGAGCATCGACGCCGAGAAGATCATCGACGCGATGAAGCGCAAACACATTGCGGTGATCGCCGGCTTTCAGGGCGTGGAC
>JANOHG010000355.1:0-8014 GCA_031406375.1 Archangiaceae bacterium
GTCGTCTTCGAACTTCGGCAGCTGACCTGTTCCCATCATCGCGGCGCGATTGACCAGGTAGGGCGGCAGAATCTCCTCGTATCCACGGGCGGTGTGCTGGTCGATCATGAAAGACACCAGCGCCCGTTCCATTCGGGCAAGGCCTGCTTTGAGAAACGCGAACCGGCTGCCTGAAACTTTTGCGGCCCGCTCGAAGTCGAGCAACCCCAGCTTCTCGCCGATTTCGAAGTGCTGCTTCGGCGTGAAGAGCAGGGTCGGTGGCTCGCCCCACACGCGCTCGACTGTGTTGTCAGCCTCGCTTTTTCCGGTGGGCACCGAGACGTCGGGAAGGTTGGGCACCGTCAACAACAGCGCATCCAGCGAAGCTTCAATCTCTTTGAGCCGTGGCTCTTTTACTTTGATCTGATCGCCCACTTCTCGCATCGCAGCCCGCTTCGCTTCGAGCGCACCAGGGTCGCTCTTGGCCAGCTTCTTCATCTCTTCGTTTGCCAGGTTGCGTTGGCCTTGCAGCGCCTCGAGAGCGATCGTCAATGAACGCCGTTCCGCGAACAGCTGGTTGAACTGGCTCAGGTCGAGGCTTCCGCCGCGGTCAGCCAGACGTGCCACGACGGCATCGAAGTTCTTCGCGACGTAGTTTTTATCCAGCACTACTCACCCTCTCGCTTTTTCAGGTAATCGATCTCGTCCTCGATTTCCTTCTTGTTTTCCGCATCGGGACGCCGAGCCAGGTACCGCCCGAAGGCAGCGGCCGCCTCGGATTTCTGTTTTCGTTCCTTGTAGGCGTACCCCAACGACAGCCAAACATTGGCGTTGTCGGGTTCAAGCGCAGTGGCCTTCTTGTAATAGAGGATCGCCTGGTCGAACTTCTTCACCTCGCCGTAGGCTTGACCGAGCTTGAAGTAAACCGCTTTCAAATCCGGGTCGGCCTGCAGCGCTTTCTCGTAGGTGGATATGGCCTGGGCCCATTCTTCGGCTTGAGAATAGGCATCCCCGATCGCTGCCTGCACCGCGGTGCGGTTCGAGTCTGTCTCGAGCGCGCGCTCGAAGTACGAAACCGCCTTCTTGACCTCGTTTCGATCGAGGAATAGGTAACCCAGCGCCTCGAGCGCATCGGTGTACCTGGGGTTGAGTTCTAGCGCCACCTTCCACTCGTCAATCGCTTCAGGACTCTTCTTCGCGTCGAGGTAGATTCGCCCCATCCAGTAGCGGTACTCGGCACGCTTGGGCTGCAGATCCAACGCCTTCTTCATGTGTTCGATCGCGCCGGTGTGCTCCGCTTTGAGGTTCTTCACCTTCGCTAGGTAGAAGTTCGCCTCGGGATTCGACGGCTCGCTGGTAATCGCCGACATCAAGCTGCCGGTCGCGCCGCCGAGATCCTTCTTTTCGAGCTGCACAGCGCCAAGCGTCACGGTGATGTTGATGTTGCGCGGTTCGTCCAGCCTCGCGGCCTCGAGTTCCTTCACCGCTTCTTCCAGCCGCCCCAGCTTCCAGAGCGCCCTTCCACGCTGCACCCGGCCTCCGAAGACATGGGGGTTGATGGTCAGCGCCTTCTCGATTTGCTCAAGGGCGCGGTCAGCCGCGCCTTTTGACAGCTCGAGCTTCGAGATGCCGACGTACGCCTCGCTCAGCGTCGGGTTGAGCTCGATCGCGCGCTTCAGCTCGTTCTCGGCGCGCTCGGGGTCGTTGTCCGACAACGCAAGCTCGCCCATCACCACCCGTACCTCGGCGTTGTCGGGCGCCTTCCTCAGTGCTTCCTCGAGCTGCGGCTTGGCTTCGTTGATTCGGCGAAAGCGCAGGTAGAGGCGGGCGAGGTACAGGTGTGCGTCCACCAGCGTCGGATCCGCGGCCGCAGCTTTCAAGTAGGCTGCCTCGGCTTGCTTCGACCTATCGAGCGCGTCGTCGACTCGGGCCGATAAGTAGGTCAACCGCGCGTTGGCAGGAAAACGTGCGCTCGACCCCGCCACGACCCGAGTCGCATCCTCCATCTTTCCAAGCACGATCAGCGACGAAAGGTACGCCTCGGCGTACTCCAAACTCTCTGGCGAGGCCTCGGCCGCAGCTTTGAAGAACGGCAGCGCTTTCTCATGGTCATTCAGCGCGACGTAGGCGGCGGCGAGCCGGGCTTTGGTGAACGAGTTTCCCGGGTCGGCCTTCAGCGCCTCGCCGAACATCGGAATCGCTTCTTCGGTCTTGTGCTGCATCGCGAGCGCTTCAGCCTTCAGCGCCAATGCCTTGCCCAGCTCGGCCGGACCCAGCTTGTCGCGCCGCGTCTGAACGATCGCCTGGTCGATGGCCAGTGCGCCCTTCGTGATGTCCTTGCGAATGAGCAGCTCGATCGCCGCGAGCTCGACCGCTGACGACGCGTGATCCGGATCTGCCTTCAGCGCTTGTTCGTACCGAGCCGCTGCGAGGTCGGCTTCCTTCTGCATCTGGTGAAGGTTTCCCAGCGCGTGAAGGACGCGGGCAGAGTCAGGGCTCTTCTTCAAGATCCCCTCGAGCTCGCCACGCGCAGCAGTCGGCTGGTTCTTCTGCACGAATGCCTCTGCCCGCAAGAACGTGAGCTCGACGTCATCTGAGTTCTCGGATCGCGCGATGGCATCACTCAACAGTGCCAGCGCAGCGTCGGCGTCTTTCTGAGTCAGAGCGATGCCCGCACGCGCTTTCACGACCTCTGGATGTTTGGCGCCAAGCAGCGCGATGTTCTGAAGCTCAGCCTGGGCCTGTTGCAGCTCGGCAGGGGTGGCGGCGGCATACTTGCGCTGCAGGTAGAAAATCGACTGGCACCAGATCGCACGCGCCTCTGGATATTCCTTCACCCGCAGCGTGGACTGCGCGGTGTCGCGGGCCTGCTGGTAGCCCTTGAACGTGTCCGACAGCAACGCCTTCTGAGCGGCTCGAAGCTCTACGAACTCGCGGGTACCTGCCTTGACCTTCGCCGGAAAGAGCACCTTGAGGCCGAACACGCCATAGGGCGTGGTGCCCCAAAAGGCGCCTGCGCCGCCGATCGCCAGCAGCAGGACGCCGGCGATGATGAACGGAAGCATCTTGCGGAAAGGCACCGCGTCTCGGCCCTGCACGACGGCGACGGCCGCCATCCGGCCTTCGTAGAGATTCTTGAGGCGATCCATCGAAGCCAGCTGCTGTTGCTGCGACGCTTCAATCGGCTTCAACGACGTGCTGGTCGTCGACTTCGATGGCGATTCCATCAGCTGGGTGATTGCGGCCTGGAAGGTCGGCTCACCGCCAATCGGCTGCCACGACTGGCTGTCGACAGAAACTTCTTCGTTGCCGAGCAACTGACCATCTTCGAGCATCTTGATGATCACTGCGTCTTCGAACGGCCCGAACACTTTGCCACTGCGACGCCGGATATGAAATCGGCGTGCCTTGCTTTGACCTTCTTTTGCGCCCGCATCGCGGGCGGTTTGATCAATGAACGACAGCATTTCGAGCCCGTCTGCAGAGCCAGCCGGCTTGGCCGAAATCGGCGGCGCCGAAAGATCTGCCTCGAGATCGTCAAGCGGCTGCGCAGTGCTGGTTGGATCGAATTCGAGCGATTCACCTCCCGTTTCGAACTCGACTTCTCCGAAGGACGGCGCAGCTTGCGGCGCCCCAGCCATCGCAGACGCCGCGCGATTCACGGGCGGAGGTGGCGCCATGTCGAAGCTGAAGTCGTCTGCTTGCGGCTGGGCAGGCGAAGGCAGATCCGGCGTCGAAGGCATCGGCAGATCCACTGAGAAGTCCGTAGACTCGAAGGGATCAGCAGAAGCAGACGGCAGGTGGGTGTCCTGCGGCGGTGGATGCGCCGGAGACCTTTCTGCGCGGGTAGGGCCACCGCCGCGCGGCGAGGGCAGATCACCAAAGTCGAAGGACGGCGCTTGGCTTACCTGCCGCGGTGGTGGCGTGTCATCGAATGAAGGGACTTCGAATGATTCGGCAGCGAACGGATCAGGTGCCGGCTGATGCGGGGTTGCGCCTTTGGGTGAAGGCAGATCCGAGAAGTCCAACGTTGGATCCGACAGGGCATGCGTTGGGGCCGGCTCGTCGAAGCTGAAAGCATCGTCAGAGGGCGCTTGGGCAGGATACGGGCTCGTCGGTGCATAGCCTCCCGGAAGAGGAATCGCAGACTGTTGCTCGACCGGCAAAGAGCTGACCGTGCGCCGCGATTCGGCAGCACGTTCGACCGAGGGGTACGCCGCGGTGGGCCCGCTGTCGATGAAGCCAACGTCGGCGTCGTCGGCAAAATCGACGTCACCGCCAAGCGACGGACTGGGAACAGGCGCGCCTCCCACGCGGGTCTGCTCGTAGTTGCCAGGCAAGCCAATCGCAGCCGCAGGATCAAAGTCGTAGGTTGGGGCAGGTTCCCCGGTCGGGCTGCCGACTTGCGTCTTCTCGTCATTTCGCTGGGCCTGGTTCGGCTTGGCGGCGCTGAGGCCGGGAAGTGGAACCGCTGAAGCTCTTATTGGGGCTTGCTGTGCAGGCGCGCTCTTTCCAGGCAGAGCGACCTTCATCGTGGTGACCTGACCGGGTGTGCTCTGCCCAGGCAAAGGAATTACGTTGACGTTCGAGGGCGGGGCCGCATCGGTGAGCGCACCTGGGATCATCTCGGTGCGCACCACGCGGGTGGCCGCGTCGTCCCAACTGGGAGCGGCCGGCTTTTGCACACTTAGCCCAGGCAGAGGCACAGGACCCGACGAGGCTCCCACCGCTTGCTTGACTGGAAAGACCTGCTGGCAAGTCGGGCATTTGATGCGTGCCCCCCCAGCCGGGATCTTCTTGTCATCGATGTTGAGGTTTGCGTTGCAGGAAGGGCACGCGACCTTCATGACTCTCCTTGATTCGATACGCCCAAAGCCGGGGCACGTTACCTTACGAGGATGACGCTGGCGATTGTCCGTGCTACGCGCCCCCGCGAAAAATGCCTCATCTTTCCATCGTCATCCCCGTCTACAACGAGGAGTCGATCGTTGAATCTGCCGCCCAAGAACTCACGGCAGGCCTTAACGCGCGCGGGTGGGACTATGAAGTCATCTTTGCCGAGAACGGTTCCCGCGACGCGACCCCGCAAATCCTCGAGAGGATGTGTGCGGCGAACCCGCGACTGAAGTGGTTTCACAGCGAGACTCCGAACTACGGCAGCGCCCTGAAACAGGGGATCCTACAGGCCAAAGGCGAGTGGGTGGTCTGCGACGAGATCGACCTGTGCGATCTGGTCTTCTATGACGCCGCAATTCCCAGACTGGAGAATCTCGAGGCAGATTTGGTGGTCGGCAGCAAAGCGGCCCATGGCGCGTCGGATCAGCGGCCGATCGTGCGGCGCATCGCGACCCGGATGCACAACAAGCTGCTCTGGGCTGCGCTCGGGTTTAAGGGCACCGACACCCACGGTCTGAAAGCCTTTCGACGGCAGTCATTGCTGCCGACGATTCAACGGTGCGTGGTCGACATGGATGTTTTTGCCAGCGAGTTCGTCGTGCGCGCGTGGCGCGATGGGCTTCGGGTGCTCGAGATCCCGATTCAACTTCAAGAAAAGCGCCAGCCGTCGATTCACCTCTTTCGTCGAGTGCCGAACGTGCTGCGAAACGTCGCCAAGCTGGTGTACGTGATTCGCGTCCGGGGCAAGTAGACCTTGACGCGCCTGGCTGCGGTCTCGGTCGACCTCGATACCCTGCCGCACTATTTTCGCATTCACGGCCTCGACGAGTCGTTGATTGGCGACGCCGCGCGCGCGCTGGTTAGCAAGCGTGCGATCGATCGCTTGCTCGAGTTGTTCGACGGGCGGCCCGCGACGTTCTTTGCGATTGGCGAAGACCTCGCTGATCCTCAGATGGCCAGAGCCGTGAAGGCCGCGCATCAGGCACGAGTCGAGATCGCCAGTCACAGCTTTTCCCACGACTATGCTCTCTCGCGGCTGCCGCGCGCGCAGATCGCAGGCGATCTGAAGGCGGCGCATCAAGCGATCGCGTCGGCGGTGGGCGTCGCTCCAGTCGGTTTTCGCGCGCCGGGCTACACGTTGTCGCCCGACCTGCTGCAGGCGATCGCCGCGCAAGGCTACTCGTACGATTCGTCGACTTTCCCAGCGGTGCCCTACTATTCGGCGAAAGCGTTGGTGATGGGCGCGTTGAAGCTGGTTGGCCGCCCGTCGCGCGCGGTGCTCGACACCCCCCGGGTGCTGTTTGCGCCGCGCATTCCTTACCGCCCGGATCTGCTCGCGCCGTACTCGCGCGGCCAAGCGCCGCTTCTCGAGCTGCCAATGTCGGTAGGAGTCAGAACGCGGTTGCCTTTCATCGGCACCTTCATCACCCGGCTTCCCTGGCCGCTGGTGAAGGCGACTTACCAGAGCCTCAAGCACGACCGTTTGCTCAACCTCGAGCTGCACGCGATCGACGTCCTCGATGAGTCCGATGGGGTGCCCCAGGTACTCGCGCGCCAGCAGGCAGACCTGAAGGTGCCTGTGCGCGAGAAACTCAAGCGGCTGAAAGAAGTATTTGGTTGGTTGTGGAGTGACGGTGAACCCGTCACGCTCGCAGAAGCGTCGAAACGACTGACAACTGACCTCTAGACTCACCGCAACGCCTGGTTCGCGATGGACACCGAGAAGCTCGGCAAATACCGGCTGTTGTCTCTCATCGCCACCGGCGGCATGGGAGAGGTGTTTCTCGCGCGCCAGGAAGGCCCGGCGGGCTTTTCGAAGACGGTGGTTATCAAGCGAATCCTGCGTCACCTCGCCGACGACCAGGGTTTCATCGACATGTTTCTCAATGAGGCGCGCCTGGCGGCTCAACTGCAGCACCCGAACATCGCCCAGATTTTCGGCCTCGAGCACGAGAGCGATACCTGGTTCATCGCGATGGAGCACGTGCATGGCCGTTCGTGTCGCGCCTGTCTGGACGAAGCCCGCACACGCAACGTTCGCTTTCCTCCGCGGATCGCTGCGCGGATCTGCGCGCAGGCGTTGCAGGGTTTGCAGTTCGCGCATCGGCTCACCGACGAAGGAGGACGACCGTTGGGGATCCTTCACCGCGACGTCAGCCCCGACAACGTGTTGGTCAGCTTCTCGGGCGCGGTGAAACTGGTCGACTTCGGCATCGCCAAGGCGATGACGCGCAGCTTCACCTTCAGTGGCCGACTGAAGGGGAAGTTTACCTACATGGCGCCCGAGCAGTTCATCCCTGGCGCCACGATCGACGCGCGCATCGATTTGTACGCAATGGGAGTGCTTTTTCACGAGCTCGTCACGCTGCAGATCCCTGCAAGTTCGCCGAAGTCTCCTGAGGAAGCGGTGCAGAACCGCCCCGCGTGGATCCCCCTTCCGGATCTTCCTCCCGAGCTGAACCTGATTCTCGAGAAGGCGCTTCAGGGAGACCCTTCGAAGCGTTGGGAAAGCGCAGATGCGTTCGCGCACGCGCTCGAAGAATTCATCGCTGTCTCAGGGGAGCCGCTGACTGCCGCGCACGTCGCCGGGTTTCTCGAAGAGCTCTTCGGGCGAGACGTGGTGATGACGAATCCAAGCGTTGCTTCGATGGAGTTAGGCGTAGGAGTTGGAGGCACCGACGTGCTGCTGGCTCCCAGTGGTCCAGTCGTCAACCCACCCAGTGACATGTGGGCGGTGTCGCCGACGGTGATCGAGACGGCACTGCAGTTTCAACAGCGCATGGCGCGTCAAGAGGCCGCGAAGCCAAACGCGAATTCACCGCCGCGGCGCGCTGTAACAGGCCGGCGGTGGCTGTTGGCTGCCGGCGCAGCAGCGGCGCTGGTGGTTGGACTCTGGGCACAGCTGCGGCCAACCGCTGAACCGGTGGTGGCGCCCGTCGTTCTTCCGCCGCCGGCTCAGATCCTCGTCCCAGATGCCACCCCGCTGGAGGCTGTTGTTCCGGTGGTGCCAATCGTTCCCATTGAGCCGGTGGTCGATGCCGGCATGGAAGGTTCGGCGACGGTGACGCCGGTCGAGCCCCCGAAGCCGAAGTTCAAGCGAAGGACCCTGGCTCCTAAGCCCGGCCGCGTCACCGTGCGC
>JANOHG010000174.1:0-1411 GCA_031406375.1 Archangiaceae bacterium
TCGCGCTCTGGGGATCGCTGGACACCGGCACGAAGTTCGAGCAGGGCAAGGTCTACGTTCTGCCAAAGAAGCTCGACGAGAAGGTCGCCGCGCTTCATCTGGAAAAAGTTGGCGTGAAGCTGACCAAGCTCACCGCTGAACAGTCGAAGTACATGGGCGTCCCGGTCGAAGGGCCGTTCAAGGCCGACAATTACCGCTACTAACCGAACGGAAAGCAGTTAACCCACGCAAGTCTTCGCATCAACCGCAGCGCGGTGGCCTCGAGTCGCCGCGCTGCCCAGTTTTCTGCTAGCTGCTGCCGTCGATGACTTCAATCGCGCTGGTGATCTTGCTCACTGCCGCATCGGCCGAGACCTCGAAGCCAGTCGTCTCGGTCTTGTACTTCGAAAACTCGACGGGTGACGCGTCGCTTGACGTCCTTCGCAAGGGCCTCGCCGATATGATCATCACCGACCTCGTCGCCTGGGACGGGGTGACGGTCGTCGAACGGACTCGCCTCGAAGCGGTGCTGAGCGAGCTGAAGCTGCAGCAGTCGAAGGCGATCGATCGCGCGCCCGCAGTGAAGGTCGGGAAAATCATCCGAGCCCAGTACGCCATCACTGGCTCGATGTTCCTCAACAAGTCCCACGAGGCCGAGCGCGCGTTCGAGGCGCTCGCGAAGAAGGAACCGACGTTCAGGCTGGCGGCAATGCGCAGCGCGATGGCGAAGTCGAAGCAGCTCGAGCGGCAGTGACCGCCTTGCATCGGGCAGTTGCATTGTTCTTTCTTGCCGCCGGGGTCAGTCAGGCTCAGCCGCGCACCGATGACCTCTACGTCAACCCGTCGTTGCTGGTCTCGAGCGCACGCCTGACTGCGATGGCTGGTGCGTCGGTGGCGATTGGCGAGAGCGCGGAAGGAATGGCGACCAACTACGCGGCGGTGGCGCAGCGCAGCCCCCGCAGGACCCGTCGGTGGGATTGGGACGCGACGTTTTCTCTGCTGGCTACCCCCATCGACTCACAGCGAGACTTCGAGAACGACAGTCAGCCAGAAACGAAAGCGCAACCCATCGAAGCGCAGGTGGGCTTCTACCTTCAGTACCTTTCGTTCGGCCTCGGCGGTTTCGGCAGGTTCTCCACCCGAAACCTTTGCCTGGACCCGGCGTGCAGCCAAAAGCTCAGCGCCACCACCACCCATGCAGGTTTGGTCGCGGGCGCGGCGTTCTTCGAAGACCAGCTGGTCGTAGCGCTTGGCTACAACGTGACGCAGGCCCGGTTCACTTATTTGGCCGAAGACCTCGAGTACACCGGCACGAGCGTTGGCGTCGGCGGCCTGTTGCGGATGCACCGGTTGCCCTTTCGCATCGGCGCGTCGTTTCTGCTTGGCCATGTCGGGCGCGCTTCGACGGCAGTGACGCACATCGCAGCGCGCC
>JANOHG010000181.1:0-7113 GCA_031406375.1 Archangiaceae bacterium
CGGCTGACGGCTGACGGCAAGACGTCGCTTGGCTTTCGTTCGTGACTGCGAAACTCGGCGACGGTTTGAAAGAGTTCATGCGATCTACTTGCCCTTCCCCGGTCCGCGCAGCGGACAAGTTGGCGCGACACCTGATCAGACATCGCCGGTCAGCGCATTGGATGCCAGCCGCCGTAAACGAGCAACTTCATCCAGCAAGCGCGGAACATCCTGACGGGCGCTGGCGATGAAGTCGTAATCAGCGGCGGATCCGCCCGCAACTTCGACGCCGACTTCGGGCCGACCGGTGAAAATCACATCGGAAGCACTGGTGTGGTCGCGCCCCTCGACCGAAGCCTTCCACGGGCCAATCGTTGCCGCTTCGCAGCGCTCTCGAATTCGCCAAAGCTCATCATCCGCGATCGGTTTGCCCATGTGCTGCTCACCCTCCTGCGTCACGGTGCACCCGGCGTCGCACCAAATATTCATCTTCCTCGAGGAATCGCCGGGTGACCTCGTTCAACGTCAGGTCATCTCCGACATGGCCAAGCACCAACGCATCGGCGAAATCCACCAATGACAGACAGAAATGGCTGTTGGTATTGAAGCTGTCCGTCAGCCACGGCAGCTGTGCAGACAATCGCAACAAGCCAGGCAGCGCGAAATCCGTGGGCGCATGCCCCAACGCCCGCGCCGCAGCACGGGTGAGCCGCAGTCGCTCGGGCATCGTGTCCTTCTCTCTTCCCAGCCTTGCGAGCGCCTCATCGAAGATCGGCTGCGCGGGCGCCATCGTCCCGAGGTAGGCGAAGCCAGCCGCGAGCGCGAGGCGAGCCGAGAGCGTTCGCGTGTCTTCTCCCCTCAATACGCCAGACGCGCGCTGCAACAGCGAAGACGCCTCATCGCGCAAGCCCACCCGTCGCAACGACCGCACCCCAGCCGCCAGCGCCGGTCCGACCTCGGAGACTCCTTCGGCTCCGAGCTCAGACAGCAGTGACCCCAACGAATGCACCAACTGCTTCACCAAGGGAATCCGCCCGAAGTGCCCGGCGATCCGCAGCGCGTCCTCGAGCACCACCACCCGCTGCCGGGTCGGCAATGGCTCCGCGAGCGCCACGAAGCGGTTGAGCAGCGGCAGGGCCGACGACTCGGGCAGCTGGGGCAGGAAATCAAGCAGCGCGTCGAGCAACCGCGCGCGCTCTTCCGGCCCCAGTTGTTGGTCCTCTGCGACCAGCGCCCTCGCCTCGAGCGCCCTCACCAACTCGGCGGTGTCGTGCAGGCCACGCAACGCCGCCAGCTCTTCGCCGCGCGGATTCGAGCTGGTGCGCCAATAACTGTTGATTGGATCCAGCCGTTCCTGAGGCTCGAGCACCGTCGACGCCTGACGAAGCCGATCGACCTTGTAGCGATGAAATGTCTCGAGCGGATTGAGCGACGCCGTCAGCTCGGCCGCCAACGGCGCCTCTGGCGAGAGTCCCTCGAGCGCCTGATCAATTCGCGCCGAGTATGCGCGGGTCAAAAAGCCATGCACCGGGTCCGCCTGTGGCAGAGCAGCCAGCGAAACGTCTCTGAGCGCACGGCTGCGATCCGCCTGCCCCAACCGGGCGAACCCCCACGCGAACTCGAACCCGACGTACGCGCGGGTCAATGCCACCGGCGCTTCGACGGGCGACCGCTTGCGCGAGGTGTCGTCGAACGCTTTGAGAATCGACTCGAGTTGATGCGCGACGCGGCCGGTTCGTTCGGTGCCTCCGCCCGCGTTCGCCTGGCCAGTGACACGCAGCAACCGCGGAACATCGCGCTCGAGCGAGAGCCCACGCGTCAGTCGACCCAACACGCGATCTCGAGCACGGGCGAGCAACAGCGCGTCGCCTCCGCTGAGGGCCGACAACGCGACCCTGCCTAACCACAGCGTTCGCACGTCGAGACTCTCGTCGAACTTGTCCAGCCAGGCGGCCAGCGATCCCACCTTCCCCGTCCACGCGGAGTCCTTCGAGAGCGCCACATGCGTCAGGTGCGCAACGAACGCCTGGGTCTGTTCGGCGTTCGGATTATTGAGCGCAAGCAGCGCCTCGAGTCGGGTGCCGGTGAGGCTCGCCCACTGCTTCGAAAGCGTGAGCGCTTCGTCATTCGACGCTTCCCAGATGGCGTGGCCCCAACAGAGCCCGCCTTCTCGGTGGCGCTTGAGCCGTGAGTAAAGCTCTGCGAGTCGCACCCACGCGGCCCGACGCGCGGGAGAATCAGAGGCAGCCTCGAGCTCGAGAAACGACTGTTCTTCGCGGGCAAGTGTCGCTTCGAGCTCCGACGGCGCGGCCATCGATTGCGCTTGCGAGCTCACTGAGGTTGTTCGCAGCGGAGCCTCAGCACGCGCGGCGCGGCCCGCGGGTTTGGTCTCGGCTTTGGCTCGTCGGGTGCGCGCTAAGGGGGTCGGCCCTTCGTCTGCCTCCTCTGAGGCGAGGCGGGGCGCGGGCACCGAGTCTTCCATCGCGGTGAACACTTCGAAGTCGAAGGTCGCCGAGCGAATCCATGGCTCAAGCACCTGCTCACCCCCTTCGATCACGTAGTCGACCCACTCGGACAATGGGCGAAACGCGCTCTCGGGCAGTGTGACGCGACCGAAGCCTCCACCGGTCGTGGGCTCGAGCCAGCTAAGCAAATCGGGATCACTCGCCAACCAAGTGCGAAGGCGATCTCGACGCAGCGGAGGTTCAACGGTGAGACCCACTGGAGCGAAGAGATTGGCCAATTCAAACAGCCGTGAATACGGCTCGCCTGGAAGCGCCGCCGACCCTTCCCGACCCGGGCGGGTGCGCAGTACGACGGTGTCGTTCGAGACCGCGAACAACAGCCCATCGAGCGCTGCCTCAGGAGTCGCCCGCACCAGCGATTCGACCGCGGGCAAACCGTTCTTCACAATCCACAACGACGCAGGTTCATGGCGAGCCGCGCGCGACAACTTCAATGTCACCGGCAAACGCGGCGGGGCCTGGTCTGAAGGCAGTGGCGAGAGTCCTGGCAGCCGCGTCGGTTCGATGAGCTTATCCACGTCGATCCAATCGCCATCCGCGATCAGCCGCCAATCACCCGTGCCAGGAACCAACAACATCCCGTGGCTGGGACTCTCGAGCGTCGGAACCAGCGGATGCGTGAAGCCCAGCTCAGTCCAGACCGAGTCCTGTCCGGCCGGTGTCGGAACCCACGCTCGCAATCCATCGAGACGATCGAGCGCGCGGGTCAGCACGAACCAAGGCGGCTGGTTGACGCGGATCAACGAGACGATTCCTTCTGGGCCGCGGACGCTTCGGAATTCCTGACGATCGCAGCCCAACCGCAGCAGCTCTCCACACAACGCAAGCAATTCGTCTGGGCTTGCTCGCACGCTTGCTTCAGCGCCGCTCGTCACGGTGAACAGCACCCGGGCAGGGGTCACCGTGGGTTCCTCGGTGCGGCGCGCGGGTAGTACCGCGGCCCAACACGAGACCCGGGTCAGCCCCGAGGAGCTCGTCCGCTCGACGACTCCAGACTCCTTGAGCGCCCTCTTCTTCGCCGAAGGAAAAGGCACCGACGGTTGAACCTCGATCGAACCGTCTTCGAGCTGGGTGCACCTGGCTTCCCCGCGCTGAACCTCCGCGGGCACCATCCCGGATTTGAGGGCGATGTGCAGGGCGTCGATGCTGGCGAAGACAAGTGAGTCCACGGAAACCGCGAAGTAAGCCGAAGTGGGCCCTCGATGCAGCTACTTCCGCGTGACGCTGTCTGCCACCCGCATCACCGGAAAGGAGCATGGCAGGTCGGGTTTACGGCAAACGGCTCAAGCTTCAGCCCTTGTTCGCTACCGGCGTCGCCTTCGGCTCGTCCTTCTTCTCGGCTTCTTTCACCACCGTGATGACGCCTTCGCGCTCAATCACCACGTTGCCCATGTCCTCAGCTTTCACGGTGCCGCCTGCGATCAGCGCAGCCACGATCTTTCGATGTGCCTCTTCGTGCTCCATCGGCAGCGCGTCCGAATCAGACTCGTACTTCACCCAAACGTTCTTCTTCTTCGTCGCGGGGTCCGTCTCGAGCCGCAAAATCAGCGTCGCCATGATTCAGCCCTCTGTCGAGACGGGGTTCTTGTTCAGCCCGGCCGGGAAAAATGAAGTGAGCGCTTCGCGATCGAGCACCTTCTTGTCGACGAGCAGGTCTCTCAACGTCTCGACCAACGCGCGGTTGTCACGAAGAATGCGCGCTGCACGGCCGCGCTGTTCTTCGAGAATCCTCCGAACCTCTGCTTCAGCGTGGCCCTTGAGCACTTCAGACGGTTCAATGTCTTCATGGTTTCGCCGCTCGAGCCGTCGCACGCCGACGGTCTCACCGCCCATTCCAAACTCTTCAACCAGCGCCCGCGCAATCGCGGTGGCCCGGTCGAGGTCGGACGAGCTGCCGATCGACAGGTCGTTGAGGCACAGCACCTCGGCCTCTCGGCCACCGAACAAGGTGCAGATCTGATCCAACAGCTGGCCCTGGGTCACCACGTACCGGTGCGCGGGATCCGCGTAGCTGACGAAACCCAACGAACCAGCGAGGTCGCCACGAATGGATATCCTATCGATCGGCGGAGAATGCGTACAGAACAGCGCCGCCACCGCGTGACCCGCTTCGTGGGTCGCGACGACCCGTTCTTCTTTTGCGGTCAACGTCGGCCGTTCGACAAATTCGTTCAGCGCTTTTTCGACGTCATCCACCGTCGTCGCGTCGCTGCGATTCTCGCGCAGCCGCATTCGCGCCAACGCCCGACACAGCGCCTGAAGGTGGTCGCCCGAATACCGCGTTGCCATTCCTTCGACCATGTCGCCAGTTCGCTTGACGGTGTAATCCATCGCTCTGGGCGAGAAGTTGAGCGACATCTTCAGGTCGTAGATGCCGAGAATCGCGCGCCGATCTTCCAGGTTGGGAAACGGAATGTGCAGGTGGAACTCGAACCGCCCCGGCCGAAGCAGGGCCGGATCCAGTGACTCGACGAAGTTGGTGGTGCCGACCACGAACACCAGCTCTTCCTTTCGAAAGCCATCCATCTCGGTGAGCAGCTGGTTCACCATCGAGTGCTCGACGCCGCTGCCGACGTGCATCCCGCGGCGAACCGCGAATGAATCGAGCTCATCGAAGACGATGATCGCTGGCGCGGCCTGGCGCGCTTGGACGAACACCCGGCGCAGGTTCTCTTCGCTCTCGCCGACCCACTTCGACTTCAGCTCGGGGCCGCTGATGATCGACACCGCCGCTCCAAGCGAGGTAGCCATCGCCTTGGCGAACAGCGTCTTGCCTGTTCCAGGAGGCCCCCAGAAAATCATCCCCCGCGGAATCAGCCCTTCGACGCGCTTGACTTGACCTTCATCGGCCATTCCGTCTTTCAGCTTGAGGACGTCGAGAATCTCTTTTTGCAGCCGTTCCTTCACCTTCGCGTAGCCGCCGATGTCTCGGGTGAGATCGACCTCGGGCACTTGCAGAGAACCCACCAGCGTGTTCGCGCGCAGCTGCTGGAAGGCCGACTTCGGCTCTGAAGGGTAGTCTTCACCTTGCAGCGTCGACAGCATCCGCCGCAGCCGTACGGCGTTGACTCCCGACACGTGCTTGTACAGCGAGTACGGCTTGAAGATTTTCCCTGCCGAGAGCTT
Organism: Archangiaceae bacterium; assembly: GCA_031406375.1. Lineage (GTDB taxonomy): Bacteria > Myxococcota > Myxococcia > Myxococcales > Myxococcaceae > JAGSPQ01. Next base: position 5,631 of record JANOHG010000181.1, read on the forward strand.
TCGAGCCTCGCGTTGGGTCACCAGCTGGCCGAGCCGTTCACGGGGCGTTCCTAGAATCGACTCGCTGCGGGGGAACAGGTTCTCAATCACCCGTGGCACCGGAAAGCTCGGGTCTTTGAAGCCGAGAAACACCAGCTCGGCGTTCTCGTAGAGCAGCGGAATCGCTTCGCGCGCTTCAGACGTCAAGCCGCCGACGCTGGTGGTGAGCAGATCCAGATGAGGCAGGACGAGAACGCGGTCGGCGACCGCGCCGCGCACCGCCTCGCGCAGCAGGAAGATGATCGCCGAGACGAGGCTGATGCCGGGCGGCAGCGGCGGCATGTCGGAAATCGGTCTTCCATCAAGGTAGAGGAAGTTCTTCCCTTCTTTCTTCAGCCGATCGCGCACGCACCGGTACAAGTAAGGAGTGAGCTCTTTGTCGGCCTCGACCAGCACCGACAGGCCGTTGCGCAACGAATCGGTGATGCGGGAAATGGCGTCCGGGTAAGCGGCCTCGACGGCAGCGAACGCGTTCAACTCGAGCGGCAACGCTGATTCGGCGACTTCGGTGCTCAAATTCGCACCTTGATGGTCATGTTGCCGCTGCCGTCTTCATGAATTTCCTCGACCGTGCCCAGCTCGCTCGCGCGTTTCTTCAACGCACTGGCGGTGACCCGATTCACCACGCCGTCGAGCTCATCCTTCAAGTCCTTCAGCTTCGATTCGAGCTGACGGGTGACCTTTCGGCGCAGCGCCTCTTCCTCTGCGTCGGCCTCGCGGGTGAGCTGCTCTTGCGCAGCGGCCCGCAGCGCCTTTTCGCGATCCGGCGAATCCGGGCTGGGCACCACCGCGCTGCGTTTCGTTTCCAAGTTCAGGTTCGCGTGCCCTTCGGCGGTCACCGCGACTTCGCCCGACTGCACGTTCACCTTCACGGTGATCCCATCCTTCTCTTTGCGAATTGCGTAATCGCCCTCTCGTTCGAAGCCCTTCTGCGCGAGTTCCGCGGCGAGCAACGCACCCATCGCTCCCTTCTCGAGGATGGGGAGCATCTCGAGGTTGCTGCACACGCCATCATCGACCTGCACGTGGCGACTGAGACTTTCTGCAATGGTGATTCGGTAAGCGCGGCTCATGGCGGCAACCCCACCACAGTCCTGCTGAACCCTCAATCGTGCTCGCGACGCCCGGCCAGCCCCATGACCTGTTGAACGACGACGCCGACGCGAACTGTGTCGGACTCGGCTGCAAACAAATCCGTGCGCCTGGCGGGCCCGCGCATTCTCTACGTCGGGACCGCAAAGAACGAAGACTCCGCGTTGACCATGACGCTAAAGGTTGGTCGTGGCCCTCGAGCTGGAACCGACCACCTCGACCTCGAACGGCCGCGACTGCAGGGGTGAATCGGAGTATCAACGCAGTCCTCGATGTCTTGCTTTGGTTTGACGCTTCACTTCCAAACGAGAGGTCTATCGGATGCGTTTACCGAAACAGGCGTTGGTCTTGT
>JANOHG010000183.1:0-3743 GCA_031406375.1 Archangiaceae bacterium
CACCGACGAGTCGTTCGCGAGTCGAATCGAACCGCTGGGAAGCAAGTCCAACCGGACGAACCCGAGCTTGCCGGTGCGAATGATCGACTTGGCGGAAAGCTCTTCTCCCAGCGTCAAAGGGCGCGCCGCCGCACTGCCCGCGCTCACTTCGACCTCGCCGCCCACCGCGCCGCTGGTGGCAAGCGGAGCGGCCGCGACCAAGACCCAAAGCAGTGGCAGCCAGAGACTCAGGGGGATTCTCCTGATCCCCGATCTGGTGCCGCACCGAAGAAGTTGCCGGGGGCGGGGCCATTGACGTCGCGCCCCAAATCGGTGCCACTGTCGAGCGCAGGGCTCCCGGTGGCAACGCGCAGATCACGGGCAGCCGAATAAAGATAGAGCGGGTCCGCGCTGAGCCCATCGGGATCGCCCGCGACACAGCCGTCGCTCACATTTTGGAACAGCAGCGCGTGGGTGCGCGCGGCGAACGTGGCTGTTCCACACGAGACCGCTTGAACGCTTTGCCGAGTGAAGAGGTTGTTTCGCAAGACGTGCCCCGAGCCGCCCGCATATTCCACCGCGCGCTCGTTGCGATCAAAGGTCACGTGAAGGATTGAAAGCGGTCGATTGCAGGTGGTCTTCACGGCGGTCTTCATGCCGAGGAACGTCACCGACTGCAGGTCGACGGCTGGCGCGGCCGCGGCGCAATTCGACACGACCAACGCATGGCTCGCCGAATGCTCGAAGCGCGAGTGGGCAATCGAAAGCGCAGCGCTGCCGTCGTCGGTGAAGCAGTCGCCCAGGCAACCGGACATATAGACTCGCGACAGCTGCGCTGAGCCACGGTTCACCCAGCCAGCCGCCGCGACCTGCGACACGTTCGCCAGGCGAAGCAGCCCCCCGACCCCAATCGTGCTCGCGCTCGATTGCCCGGTCAGCTCGAGTCCCGCGATCAGCACGTTGGCCTCGACGTCGATCGGCAGACTCACCGACACGCCCTGCCCACCCAGAATGCTCATCTGCGAAGAGAGGGTGAGCCGCCCCGGCCCCTGGATCGCCATCGGCCCCGAGAAGGTGAGGGTGAGGTCTCCGCCCGCATTCGCCAGTCGAACGGCCTCGAGGATGGACAGCGACCCATCGGTGCCGAACGGACCCGCGCAGGATGCCGCGCCGTCGTCGATCAAAGAGGCGGTGTTGATGGTGCACAGCTGGGCTGCGGTGGCGACCACCTTCACCAGGCTCGTCGCGTAGCCGATGTCTCCATCCGCATCGCGCACCGCCGATCGCGCCTCATACAAACCCGCGGCGCCGAAGCTTTGGCTTGCGGTCTTGACGAAGGTCCACGCGGTCCACGGAGGGTTGCCGACCGCCATTCCGGTGAAGTCCCAGCTCACTTCGAGCGCCGCTGCCGCGCTCTGGTGGTCGGTCGAGCCGGCCGCATTGAAGGTGACGGACTGACCGACGACTGCGGCAGCGGGCGTGGTTCCGATGCGTGCCAAAGGCGCCGAACGCAACGGAGGAGCAGGCACGTCGAAAGAGCTCGACAAGCCAAGCACCGACCCGGTGGCGGCAACCAACCTGCGCCCAGTTCCAATCGCGTCGACAACCACGGTTCCCGACCATGAACCCGCGGAAAACAGGGCGGTGGTGTCGAGCGCCGAACAGTTGCTTTCGCACCGCACCGTGCCCGCGGGAAAGATGTCGAGGCCCGCAGGGCCCACAAAGCCCATTGTCGCGTTGCCATACGCATCGCGCGCCTGAAGGCGAATCGCGAACGCTTGTTGGTTCGGTTGGGTTGTGAAGATCGGGTCGAAGACGAGCTGAGATGTTGGGCCAGGAAGGATGCTCTGGGTCTGAAGCACGTTCCAGCCTTGGGTCGTGGCGCCAAGCTGAACCGTGCCCGCCAGCGTTCCGCGAAAGTAAAAGCCGAGGCTGTCGGTGCCAGCACTGAAGGTGAGGTTCTGAACGGGGATTGTGCAAGAGCCGTCAGAGAAGAGGGTGAAGCCTGAGGACGGAATTCCTAAAAGCGCCAATGTGGAAGTCGTCGGAAGCACCGAAGGGTTGCCCACCAGATCCAGCGTTTGCACCGTCAATATTCCCGAGCAGGTGCCCGCGATGGCACTGCGCGGCGGGGTGACGAAGACAATTCGGGTTGGCGCGCCGGGTTTGATGACCTGTTCCTGACTCGCACCCCCAAGCCCGCTCGAGGCAACGCTGAGGGTAATCAGCGCGGCCTGGGATCCACTGAAATAGAAGGTGGTGCTGGTGGCAAGCGCCGGCAGGATGGCAAGCACCAACGGCGTCGTACACGCGGGATCCGAGAAGACAGCGAACGTCGCCGAAGGCGCGGCGCTGAGGTTGATCACCACCGGCGTGCCTGAAGTGGTCGCGTTTCCGAGTGCGTCAGACAGACCGAGGCTGACCGGCGCCGAACATTCGGACGAGCTCACCGTGCGCGGGGGAGTGAGAAACGCCAGCCGGTCTCTTGGCCCGGGCAGAATCGTCTGTGTCTGAGCCGCCGACGCCCAGCCTGACACTTGAGCCTGCACGCTGATTTGCCCTGCCACGGTCGCACGAAGGAAAAATCCGACGGTGTGAGTCGAGGGCGCAATCGTCACTGCCGTCACCACGGTGGTGCACGAGGCATTCGAGTAAAACGTCAGCCCCGGCCCAAGCGCGAGCGCCATCGAAGTCGCTGCCGCCACCGCTGCCGGAACGCCGTTCATGTCGCGCGCCTGCACTTGCAACAGCTGCGAGCAATTGCCGGCCACCAGGGTGTGGGGCGCCGAAACGAAGACCAGTGAGTTGGGCGGCGCCAGCGCGATCAGCTGTGTCTGGGACGATGGAATGAGTGCGCCCGAAGACACTGTCACGCCGTAGGCGCCCACTGCGGTTCCCTTGAAGTGAAAGCGGGTGCTCGCGTTGCCAGCGCCGATTTCGACGGTCGACGCGGTTTGCGTGCACGACGGGTCACTGAAGAAGCCAAGGCCTGCCTGATTGACCGCGAGTGACACAGTGAGCGCGCTCGAGGTGGGCGCAGGGTTGTTGAACGGATCGCGCGCCTCGACTTCGACCGCCGCCGAACAGGCGCCGACCACCTGAGTTTGCGGCGCCGAGGTGATCGCCAACCGATCTGCGTCGGCCGCGATCACCGTCTGCGTTTGCTGGTTTCCCACCAGGCCCGCCGCAGTGACGGTGATGTTTCGCGCGCCGATTTGCGAGCCTTTGAAGTGCAGCGACGCGCTTCCCATTCCTGCGGGCAACAGCAACGAGGTCACCGTCGTCGTGCACGCGGCGTCGGCGAAGAGCGCGAGCGAGGCAGCGGTCAGCATGACCTGCGTCGCTGCCGCCAACGCCGCGGGGTTTCCAAAGGGATCCTGCGCTTGAACCTCTACCGCGCCTGAGCAGCTACCGGCCTTCACCGTTCGAGGCATCGTGACAAAGCTCAGCTTTGCAGATGGCGCCGCGAGCACGGATTGCACCTGCGCATCGCTCAACAACCCTGCGGCAGCGGCTTCGACCCCAAACGACCCCACCTGCGTGCCCTTGAAGTAGAGGGAAAACCGCGAGCCGCCTTTCTCGATGCGGGGCCGATCGAGCGCGACTGCGCACGCCGAATCGCGAAAGAGATTCAGCGACGAGGTCACCACCAGTGCGAGATCGCTTTCGGCGGTGGCCTGGGCGCCGATCGCGTCGAGCAGCTCTACCGTCAGCACCTTCGAGCATTGATCGGCCACGGTCGTGCGGGCGGGGGTGACGAAGCG
>JANOHG010000472.1:0-18922 GCA_031406375.1 Archangiaceae bacterium
AAACAGTATTCAGTGCCCGTCGATGGCCAGAGCGACATCGTCATCTTCGGGATGCCGTACATCTCGCCCTACAACGTCAACTCGATTTTGAACCCACTGCTGGTTCAGGTGATGGCGTGCGGCTACCTGCACAACCTCAACCGTGGGGTGCCGCTGCTGAAGAAGGGCGGCGTAATCATCATCACCCACCCTGCGTACGACGAGTTTGATCCCGAGCACCACGCGCCGTACATCGAGTTCTTCAACCGGCTGCTGCCTGAGACCCGCGACGCGATGGTCCTCTCGCACAAGTACGAGGAAGAATTCGCCCGCAACCCCAGCTACGTGCACCTGTACCGCAAGGGCAACAGCTACCACGGCGCTCACCCCTTCTACATGTGGTACTGGGGCGAAAACGGTCGTCAGCACGCAGGGAAGATCATCTGTGCCGGCGCCGAGAACAACCACGTGCCGGCGCTGCTGGGTTGGGATCGCACGGATACTTTGTCCGAGGCGATCGAAGAGGCGCGCGGCTTCATGGGCCGCAACGCGAGCATCTCGATGGTGAAGATTCCGCCGATTCTCCAGACTGAAGTGCGGCTATGAGCCAATAGTTAATGAGTTAAGCGACACGTCGCAGGCGAGACGCCCCATCTTCGAGGCAAACGGATGGTGGCCCTCAGATCGCCGGCCGACCGATGGGGGGTAGGCAGCGTTCCACTAACCAGACAGAGGTTGCGATGTTGCTCGAAGGACTTGTCACCGCTGCCGGAATCGCGAGTCTCTTGGGCCTCGCTCTTGTGGTGCTCTCGAAGCTCGGTTCTGCGCTGCTGCACCTGCGGCGCCTCGACGTCACAGGGCGTTGGGTCGTCGTCACCGGCTGCGACACCGGCATTGGACAAGGCGTTGTTCGAGAACTCGTCTTGCGCGGCGCGAGGGTCATCGCTTGCTGCTTGACGCAGAAGGGGGCCGAGGGCGCGCTCGCGATGGGCGCGGCGCTCGCTCCGCGCTTCGATCTGAGCGACGAGGACGCGCTCGCCGCCGCCGCGCGCGAGATCGAGGCAGCGTGCGGTGGCGCGCTCTGGGCGCTCGTGCACAACGCGGGCGTCGTGCTCCCCGGCTTCATCGACTACCAGCCGATGTCCTTCTTTCGCAAAGTGATGGAGGTGAACTTCTTCGCCCCAGTCGGGCTCACGCGGCGGCTCCTGCCTGCCTTGCGCAACGCCCGAGGGCGGGTCGTGGTCGTCAGCAGTGTCGACGGACTCGTCAGTCTGCCCGGCAACGCTCCGTATGACGCATCGAAGTTTGCCATCGAGGCCTACGCCGACGCATTGCGGGTCGAGCTGTCATTTTGGGGCGTCGAAGTGAGCGTGATTAATCCGGCCACGATGCGAACGCCGATGGCGATGGGCTTTTTCGAAGCGCACCAACGAGCGTGGGAAACATCTGACCAACTCGACCCCGACGGCGAGTGGAAGCGCGCCTACCCGCGCGAGTGGCTCGACGCGTACGTTCGCATCAACACGGCGAATCTGGAGCGCATTGCGCAAGACCCGCGGCACGCTGTCGTGGATCTGGTCCACGCGGTAACGGCGGTACGCCCCCGACTGCGGTATCTGAGCGGAATGCTCGCGAAGACACTCTTCTACGCCCTTTGGGTCGGACCCGAGTCGTGGTCGCTGAGGTTCAAACGCGCGACGATTCGTCCGCTGCCCCATTTTCACCCGAGTTCTACCGACTAAACCGCAGGATGCGGACCCCGCATCCTGCGGTGGTGTGCGAGGGAACTGATCGGGATCCGATCAGCCCCTAACCCGATGGCACGGTGGGTGGAGCCCAGCTGCGGATGGCCTAGTCGTTTTCCTTGCAAATTTGCGTACGGAAAATCGGGATCCTTCGAAATGCCACAGCCCTTTGTGCAGGGGTATCTCTTGATACCTTCCCGACTGGTGCATGAGCACGTCGTGGGCAATGCCTCTCAATCCCGCGTTCCAATACTCGGAAAAGAGCTTTTCCCTCAGGACAGCGTCGCCCACCTCTTCGAGCAACGCGTCCTCGAGGATGCGTTGCTAGGGCGGGACCAGCCCGGAGGGCGGTACATCACCACCAGGCTGATTGTGAGCCAAGTGAAGGTTACGACAAGTGGCCACGGCACCCCCGGTTCAGTCAGCGAAAAGAGCGCGACGGCGCTTGCGCACATCGCCGCGACCGCAGACGCTTTGCTGAGCGCATAAACGTCTCGCCAAATCGAGTAGCCAACGATGACGCAACTGGCGATTGCAATCGCCGCCGCGACCAAGCGCGTGAATACGTCGTTCGAATCGACTGCGATGGCGACAGTGGCGACAGCACTCGGCGCCGCGAGAAGGGTGAGAAACACGAACAACACTCGGAGATCCGCAGCGTCCATCGTCTTCGCACCAAAGAAGACCGCGAACGGTTGCGGTCTTCAAGGTCGTCGCTTCGCGCAGGTCTGCCGACAGCGCCTCCTCGATGCTCCGTTCGAACAATGGGCTGTTCTCTGGTGAAACTGCCTACGGCCATCTCGAGCCGGTCGCTACTGAGGTGGATCTGACGGGACACGCCCCAGGGCAGGGCGGCCTTGCTGATTCCGCCACGTGGCCCCGACGACATCCACGTGGGCAAGCGCACCGTGGTAGAGGACTTCGCGCGCGATCCGGCGGCATGCGGAAAGCCACGGGTCGAAGGTCTCGCGGCTGTGCTCGGCGAACGAGGGAAGACGGCACAGCGCGGTGGCGTCGAGGACGTCGTAGAGCAGGAAGTCGACGAAGCGATCATCGTTCAGGGGATTGGAGCCAGCTGGCATCGCGCGACATTACGTGGTCGGTCGGTCGTCGCGATCTGCAAACGCTGCGTCCGCCGTGAGCATGGCGACCGTGTCAGTGCCATGCTTGCGCCCATGACCGACTCGCGAATCACCTGGGTGCGCGGGGCGAAGAACGCGGGTCCCGAGGAGCTGATCGGCGTGCTCGAGATCAAGGCCGACGGAAGCTGCCGGGCGCTCTTCGCCGAACGAACCGAAATCGAGGGGCGCAGTCACATTCGGCTGGCGCGCGAGATCTGGCCCGGGAAGGACTCCCTCGAAACGCGCTGGTGGAGCCTGGTGCTCGACGCGCGCCACGATGTCCGCACCGTTCGCAACGGATCATGTGGTGACTCGCTGCTGTCGTCCGATGTACCGCGGATCAAGCGCGCTCTCGAAGAGCTCGAGCTGCTAGGCGAAGAGACGATGATCGTCGTCGATGACGCGCCGCTGGTGTTGCTGCGGCGACCGTGATCCCGAGCCGGCGCGGGACTTCAGAAGTCTCTGGCCACCACGAGCGCCGCGCGCCCCTCCTGCAGCCGCACGTCAATCGAGAGCCGCCCGTTGAATTCGCCGATCAACGTCCAGTCCTCGGCGGCGGTGGTCGGGTGCACCGGCATCACCAGGAAGCACCAGCCTTGCCGCTGCGGGCACTTCTTCGTGCAACTCGCGGACATGGACTTCGCATTCTTCGAGTACGTCCCTCGAGAGACGAGCGACGCGGTGGTCGAGCTTTTCAAGGGTTTCTCCGGGTACGTCCAGGCCGACGCGAAGAGCGTCTACGACGTGCTGTATCCGGCGCCCAACGCGGAGGCCCGCAGTGACGACGAATGCCTGGAGGTCGCCTGCTGGTGCCATGCCCGGAGGCGCTTTTGGGAAGCGGCGATCGCAAAGTGCGCGATCTCACGCGAGGCACTGGTGCGCATTCAGCGCATCTTCGAGAACGAGGAGAAGTGGAAAGGCCTCGCGCCCGAGCACATCAAGACTCTGCGCGACGAGCGCACCCGCCCGCTCGTCGATTCCTTCTTCGCGTGGGCCACCATCGAGTACGCAAAGGTGAAGGACACGCGCGGGCTGCTGCGCAGCGCGCTGGGCTATGCCGTGCGCCAGCGAGAGGCGCTCTGTCGCTTCCTCGACGACGGCCGGCTCGGTCTGTCGAACAACGCCAGCGAGCGCGAGCTACGCAGAATCGCCGTTGGTCGAAAGGCGTGGCTGTTCATCGGAAGCGACGACCATGCGCAGGCCGCGGCTGCGCTCTTCACTCTCATCGCTACGTGCAAGATCCACCAACTCGAACCTGAAGCGTATTTGCGCGACGTCCTCCGCGTGTTGGGTCACTGGCCGAAGGATCGCTACCTCGAGCTTTGCCCTCATGTGTTTTCAGCCACTCGCGCTCGGCTCGATCCGGTCGAACTCGCCAAGGAGATCGGGCCGCTCACCGTGCCCGCCGCGATCACCCCAGCGAGCTGACAACACCCTTCAAGCTGCTGCCCGCCGCAACCACCGCTTCGTGCAGCGGATACCGAACTCGAGCTGAGGCGGGCCAGTGGGGAGTGGCCGGGTGCCCGGCCGCGCGCAGAGGCCGAGGATTTTTCGGGCGACGTGAGGCCGGGTGACGAGCGCGAGGACACTGCGTCGCACCAATCGGATTTCGCAGGTTTGATCTTCCTCTCCGTCGCCGCTTGGGCTTGTGTGTTTGCGCGGTCTCGGTCAGGGTCAACGCTTCACGCCTCAACCCGGAGGGTGCCGATGATCATTGCAATGGTAGCCGTAGCGGCAAGTCTGCTTGGAGCAGGCGACGGCATCGTCAACACATTCGGCAACCCGATCCCGGGCGTTTACATCGTCCGATTTACCGATGCGTATCAAGGCCCAGCCGCTGCAGAACTCGCCCAGAGCCTTCAGACCACCTACGGCGGCCTGCTGAGAAGCGTCTACGAGGGCCCGGTCCCGGGGGCTGTCTTCGAACGCTGGAGTGAGGCTGTCGCCCTCCGCGTGGCCAGAGATCGGCGGGTGGAGTTCCTCGATCAGGACTGCCACCTGACCCTGGACTCGACCCAGGCACTCCGCGCAGCCGGTGACCAGGACCCCTCGCTCGACCGAATCGACCAACGAGAGAACGCCCCCGACTACCGCTTCAGGCGGATACATGACGGCAGCGGGGTGACCATCTACATCGTTGACACCGGCATCAGCACTACCGGGACGAGCTTCGCGTCGCGCGTATCGACGACGACGGGCTTCCTTGCGATGGGCGTTTCGGGCACCTTCCTGGACGACACCGCTGGGCACGGAACTGCGATGGCATCGGTCGCTGCCGCATCAGTGGTTGGAACGGCGAAGTTTGCCACGCTCATCTCTGTCAGGGTCACCAGCAGCACTCCGAACCTCACGCGAGTCGAAGACGGCTTGCGCTGGATCCTCGCCCAGGCTGCTCCGGGAGTCGTGAACATCAGCCTCGAGTTCTTTACGACCAGCGTCGTTGGGACGACAACCATTGAACAACTCCTCGCTCAGCTCAAAGCGGCTGGCTACACCGTTGTGGCGTCCGCGGGGAACACCGTCCAGGACACGGCGAACATCCTGCCCTCGCGGTCGCCTGACGTGGTCACAGTAGGGGCGATGAGCGTCAGCAATCATCAGCCCTGGGTGGACGTAGGAGCAGGAAAGGGCTCCAGTTTCGGCGCGGCAATCGATCTCTACGCTCCAGGTGCCAACGTCAGGTTCGAAACGACCAACGGCGCCATTTCGCTCGGCGCTGGAACCTCGCCTGCGGCGGCGTTGACCAGCGGGGCCATCGCAGCCCTGCTCGAAAGCCAGCAACTCACTCCGGCTGCCGTCCTCTCGAAATTGACCAGCACAGCGGAGGAACGGATGTGTTCGTCGCGCGACTTGCGACCTTGAACGGAGCCTACACGCCATCGACCGACGTCATCCAGTTTGGCACTGCCGGCGATGACGGCGCCAACGACATCGTTGGCTTCAACTCCAGCTTCGTCGTCGCTGGAAGCACGACGGGCGCCTTTTCGGGTTCGACCAACAGCGGTGGCAGTGACGCCTTTGCGGCCGAGGTTCTCGTCACCACAAACTTCCTGTTCGCTGGACAAAAGGTGCAGTTCGGAACGTCAGGCGACGACGCGATCACGTCTGCATTCGGCGGCATCGAGCTGACGGCGGGAGGCAGTCCCTTCCCGGCGCTCTTCCTGGTCGGCTCTACCTATGGAGCATTCTCGGGCTTTACGAATCAAGGCAGTCGGGATGTCTTCTTTGGCCGCATCGACAGTTCTCTCTCGCCCACGTTTTCGTGGTTCAAGCAGTCCGGAACGGCTGCGGATGACGGGCATCCGGTGCTGGCCACCGGGGCAGATGATGTTTTCATCTCGGCGGCCCCGTTCCTCCTCAAGGCCTCGCGCGTTTCAGGGAATACCGCCTGGTCTCGACCCAACTCAGCCGCTCGTTCTGCCGCGACCATCGATGTCCACCGCAACGTCTACATCCTCGGCACCGGTGCTTCAGGGACAACAGGGGCTTACGAGAAGCTGCGCGCCTTCTGAGGAGGATGCACTTGAGCGTCGAGCGAAGGAGGGCGCGGTGGGCGCTGCCCGTCATACTGGGGGCGGTGGCGGCTGCTGGGCTTGCGACGTGCGTGACCCCAATGGGCTTCGAGCCCCTTGGGTTGGGATTGTTCCGCGCCGTCGATGCGGGCACCGGCGTCGATGCGGGCGGCGGCGTCGATGCGGGCAGCGGCGTCGATGCAGGCAGTCCAGGCTGGAGAGTCGTGATCCGCGAGATCCTGCCGCGGGACAGGTTCGTCAGTGGCAGGGTCACCGCCCTCAATGCGGTCGGGACGGTGGCGGGCGTTGCTACTACTAACTTTGCGGATCTGCACGTGTGGCTTTCCTTCATCGATGGGGGAATCGCTTCCTGGGAAATACAGCCACTGGTGATTGGGAACATCAGCGGGCTCCGCAACGACAACAGCTACTGTGGCAGCGCAGCCTGGCCAGACCCTGAATTCAATGGCTATTCGGCCACGGCCGTCACCGGCGTTGATGGCGGGGCGACTCGACTCCTTCCTGATCCAATCGGAAGTGGCTGCACTGGAATGAACGAAGCCGGAGTCATCATCGGCTCCTGGGCCAGAGGTCAGGGATTCGTGAGTCGTCCAGACGCCGGCGTTCGGCTCTTCGACTTCTATCGTGGCCCGGATGGAGGGGTGCTCAGGGTAGTTCCCAATGGCGTCAACGAGCGCGAGGAAGTCGTTGGCTCGCTCGCCTACGGCAGCTATTTCGGTCGAGGCAGCCCAGCTGGGTTTTTCTGGAGCCCTGAGGCTGGCCCAGTCCTGCTTCAGAATGACCACGGATATGCCGTCGCCAACCACATCAGTCGTCTGGGTCAGATTGTAGGAGGAGCGGTCGATGAAACGGGCGCGCGGTCGGCAACTTTCTGGGCAGCTCCAGACGCCTCACCCGAGTACCTGCCTCGGCCACCCGGCCTCTTCATCACCGACGCGCGTGAAATAAACGACAAGGGGCTCATCGTCGGCTACGGGTTCAACAATTCGATCATCCTCGGGATGCTCTGGTGGAAGGGAAAGGTCTACCTTGCAGATGACGTGGTCGCTTTGCCCGTTTCAGGGACAATCGAGCGTCTGAGCTTCGTGAACAATCAGGGCAGAATGGTCGGAGAGTTCCGCCACGCAGCCGGGCTGCCTGATGGAGGCGACGCGCGTCCGCTCCGGCCCGTGACGATCGATGTTCTCCAGTATCCAGACTGACGCCTTCTGGGCCAGCAGCGCCAGGAGCAGGCCGAACATGGAGGTGGTGGACCCCACCCCGCTTCTCGTTGTCAAACCGCTGCGGCGCCACCCGGCCACTCCCCACTGGCCCGCCTCAGCTCGAGTTCGCGCTGCATTGACGCTGGCGGGGCGTCCCTTCACCGCACCGACGACTACCCGCCCGAGCTGCCTCGCCGCAGGCGCGCTGAAACCCCCTTTGTCGGCCTTATCGGTTCCACGTGCACGCCTCGGGAGCTGAAGCAGTGAAGATCATCATGGGCGAAGAGAATCTTCCGTCAGAGCAGATGATCCTCAGAGCCAGGAACGCAAAGCTCATTTAGCCATCGCTGCGCCATTCACCGAGGATGATCCACGCGGCGCTCGAGAGATCCGAGCGATGCAAAGCATTGTGATGGTCGTAGTACCGGCGTCACCGTTCAGGGGTGCCGGTTCGAACCTGGTGGAACAACGGCGTTCTCATCGGTTGCCGCAGCGGATGCTCGGGCCAACACCCCCAAGGCGCGAACAAAAGTGGGCACATCAGGTCGCCCTGGAAGTACAAGCCGCCGCATGAGTCTCGCGCCTGAAGTGATTGCCCAACATGGTCTGAAGCCTGACGAGTACGAGAAAATTGTCGGCCACATCGGTCGTCATCCGAATCTGCTCGAACTGGGAATCTTTTCGGTGCTGTGGAGCGAGCACTGCTCATACAAATCTTCCCGCAAGCACCTCAAGCAGTTCCCCACCACCGGGCCTCGAGTCCTGGTCGGGCCGGGCGAGAACGCGGGTGTGGTCGACATCGGCGACGGCGATGCGGTCGCCTTCAAAATGGAATCGCACAACCACCCCAGCTACATCGAGCCCTACCAGGGCGCCGCTACCGGCGTCGGCGGCATCCTGCGCGACGTCTTCACGATGGGCGCGCGGCCAATCGCGCTGATGAATTCGCTGCGGTTTGGAAAGCCCACCCACCCGAAGACGCGCTGGCTGGTCGAAGGGGTTGTCGCCGGCATCGCGGGCTATGGCAATTGCATCGGCGTTCCCACCGTCGCGGGTGAGGTGGCTTTCGACGAGAGCTACGACGGCAACTGTCTGGTCAACGCCTTCACCGTCGGGGTGCTGAGGGCCGACAAGATTTTCAAGGGCACGGCCGCGGGGGTCGGTAACCCGATTCTCTACGTCGGCAGCAAGACGGGCCGCGACGGTATTCACGGCGCGACGATGGCTTCAGCCGAGTTCGACGAGAATTCAGACGAGAAGCGCCCGACCGTTCAAGTCGGAGATCCATTCACCGAGAAGCTGTTGCTCGAGGCGTGTCTCGAACTGTTTCAGACCGATGCCGTGATTGGCATTCAAGACATGGGAGCAGCGGGGCTCACCAGCTCTTCGATTGAAATGGCGGGCCGTGCGGGCAGCGGCATCGAGCTCGACGTCGCAAAGGTGCCGCGGCGAGAGACGAACATGACGCCCTATGAGGTGATGCTCAGCGAATCACAGGAACGGATGGTGCTCGTGGCAAAGGTCGGCCGCGAGCAGGAAGTGCTCGACATTTTTCACAAGTGGGACCTGGACGCGGCGGTGATCGGCCGCGTCACCGACACGGGCCACGTGGTGATCCTCGATGGCGGGAAGACCGTCGCGGACCTTCCCGTGAAGCCGCTGACGGATGGCGCCCCCATTTACGACCGCCCCGTGAAGCGGCCCGAGTGGCTCGACGCCTCGCAGGCGTTTGATCCTTTGAGCGTGAAAGCGCCCGAACACCTCGGGCTGGCACTGACCTTGCTGCTCGCCCGCCCGAACATCGCGAGCAAAGAATGGGTCTACCGGCAGTACGACCAGCAGGTCCGGCTTGGAGGTGTCGTGCTTCCCGGCGCCGCGGACGCAGCCGTCGTTCGCGTCGAGCGCTCGAAGAAGGGAATCGCTATCAAGGTCGATTGCAACTCGCGCTTCGTCTACCTCGACCCGTACGAAGGGGCTCGGCTCGCGGTTGCCGAATGCACCCGAAACGTCAGCTGCGTGGGGGGTGAACCGCTGGGGCTCAGCGACTGCCTCAACTTCGGAAACCCCGAGCGACCCGAGAACATGTGGCAATTCGCCGAAGCGGTGCGCGGGCTCGCCGATGCGTGTCGGCAGCTCGACGTGCCGGTGGTGAGCGGAAACGTCAGCCTCTACAACGAGACCGAAGGCAGGAGCATCTTCCCGACGCCGACGGTGGCGGTAGTGGGCCTGGTTCCCGACGCGACGAAGCGAATGGGAATGGGTTTCGTCGAGAATGGCGATCTGGTCGCGGTGCTGGGCGTGACCCGCGGACAGCTGGGCGGCAGCGAATGGCTTCATTCGCAGGGGACGACGGCGGGGCGACCTCCGACGCTCGACGTCAAGGCCGAGCTCGCTTTGCAGCGCGTCCTTCGAAGGGTTGCACGCGAGGGGCTGGTGCACAGCTCGCACGATTGTTCAGAGGGTGGACTTGCGGTGGCTCTGGCCGAGAGCTGCCTCGCCAATGCCCAGAACCCACTGGGCGTTGTCGTCGACGGTACTTTGACGGAAGGCGTGCCTGCCCACGCCTGGTTGTTCGGAGAAGACGCCACCCGTGCGGTCGTCTCGTTCGCGCCAGGGCAGCTGGCGCGCCTCGAGGAGTTGTGCGCTGAGCACGGCGTGCCCTTCACCTGCATCGGCGCGGTCGGCGGTGATTGTCTCGAAGTCCGGGGGCTGGTGAAGGTCCCGGTGGTTGACTTGTCGAAAGCGTGGCGCGAAGGGTTTTGCCGCGCGCTTCGACTCGACTGATTTCGAGCTGGACGAGCGCCAGCCATTATTTTGCTATCGGCGCAGGTCATGTCGAAGCTCAGCGCCTGTTGAGTCCGGTGGTGTGTTGCCGGTGATCAGCCACCTCGATGACCTTTCGAAGCTTCGCGAGACGATTCGGCGGCTGGTAAGCCAAGCCTGACACCCCCCGCGTCAACGGGGCGTCAACCGCCACGGACCTTCATGCGTCGGTTGGGCGACGAGCCTGCTCACCTCGGCGACGAAGCGCGCGCGAGGCCAGGGTTCGGCCCCAAAGCGCGCGAGATGCTCGGTTTCCTGCTGGCAGTCGATCAGCTCGATTCCAGATTGGGTCAGGTGCTGAACCAGCGTAACGAACGCGACCTTCGAGGCATCGGGCGCGCGGGCGAACATGCTCTCGCCGAAAAACACCCCGCCCAGGTTGACCCCGTACAGGCCTCCCTGAAGCGCTCCGTCTGCCCAGGCTTCGGCGCTGTGCGCGAGCCCCATTGCGTGGAGCTTGAGGTATGCCGCGCGCATGTCGCGGGTAATCCAGGTGCCGCGCTGGCCGGGCCTGCGCGTCTTACCGCAGGCGTCAATCACCTGACTGAACGCGGTGTCGAGGCGGATCTCGTAGATCCCCCGACGCATCTGCTTCTCAAGGCTCTTGGGAACGTGCAGCTTCGAAGGCAAGAGGATGAAGCGTGGGTCTGGCGAGTGCCAAAGAATTGGCAGCCCTTCGCTGTACCAGGGGAAGATTCCCCTGCGGTAGGCCTCGATCAGCCGCTTGGGCGAAAGGTCGCCTCCGATGGCGAGGATGCCGTCGGAAGCAGTTTGCGCAACATCAGGCCAGGAGGAAGGATCCGGACCCAGCAATACATACGGCGGCCATCGCATTTCACCCGCGAGGTTACTTCGAGGCAGGCAAGTTGATGTTGCCCTTGAATTCGAATGACTCGGAAAAGAGCTCAGCGGCGAGCTCGCCTTTAATCAGATAGGGCAATGTGCGCGCTTTGATCAGCTTCTTGATCTCGGCGCCGTGGGTCTCGGCGCTCACCTTCGCTTCGAGGTCGAACACGCCCGTCGACGATGGGCTCACCTTCTCTCCCTTACCTATCTCGCCTTCGGCGACCTGCTTGCCGGCAATCGAAATCGCGTACTTGATTGAAGCAACTTTCACTTCGAAAGGGTTCGGGTTGTTGACGCCGATGTGAAAGGTCACTCCTGCCTCGTCTTCGCTGTAACGGCCTGCTTCGAATTCCTGGAACTTCGCATGCGGCAGCCGCGGTACCCGCACGTCACGGCTGCGCGCAAAAGCGATCTCGTCGGTGCGTCCCGCGCTCTTGACGATTAGCTTTCCGCGCAGCGCGCACAGCACAGAGCCTCCCCGCGCGTCCATCGCTTTGAGCTCGTCTGCACTGGCGACGTAGGCCGTCGCCTGCTCGATGGTGAAATCGCTTGGGGTGTTCGCCGCAATCTGAACGCCAATCGGCGCTTCGCCCGACTTGACGACCTTCTCGTCGACCACGAGTTCGAAGATGGCTTTTTCTATCGTGACAGGCTCTGCGGCGTTCACCTTGCCGGTGAACTTCAGCTTGAACTCGGTGAGGCTCTGGCTCACCACCGCAAGCTCTTGGGTCGGAATCGTGGGCAGTGGAACCTCGGCTTTCACCTCGACCGTCTTACAAGCGCCAACCAGGAAGAGCCCGACCAGCGGCGGCACTGAAGCGAGCCAACGAGAGGAAAGAGCACCCCGACGCGTTGAACGAGGAAAGCGAATCACAGTGTCCCCGTGCTGCAAGGCTTGTTGCCGCCGTCGGAAGCGGCGTCGATGGTGCGAATGCGCTGCAAGCGGTACTGCGTCGGGTTGCCTCCGCTGAGCTGAAATGAAGACGAGAAGTTGATGAAGCCCACGTCGGGGACCCAGATCCGCAGGCCGTCGCTGCCGTGCTCTGGAGTCTCGCTGAACAGCATCTGCAATCCACCGTCGAAGGGCGTCGCCTGCGCGGGAACCGTCGTTTGGCTTGGCGTCGCCTCCGCGAGCGTCACGCGGTAGGTCGTCATCTCGTTCATCCGGTTGCTGCCACCCAACACCAAATCGGCGTTGGCGGTCGACTGCAAGTTGCTGCCGATGGTCGACGTGCGCTCGAGCCAGCCGACGCCGACGATCGCGTTCTCAGCGTTCTTGTAGGTCACCGATTTGCCCTCCGCGAACTCGCGACGCAGCAACTTCAAGGTTCCGTTGGTGATTCCGAACGAGTCGGTCATCTTCTTCTGACCCAGCGCGCTGTACTCGACGACAATCGCGGGGACGTTGCCTTCAAGCGTGAAGACCTCGCGTACGAATACGCCAAGCGCCGGAATAGTCGTAGCTGTTGGCCCTGCTGCGTACTCGAAGCAGGTCTTGAGCATCAGCCCGTAGCTCTTTTGCGCCGCGCAATCGATGCCGCAGCTGGTGTCGATGATGACCCCCGCATCGACGACCTTGGGAACCGAGCCGCACGCCAGCACCGCCGACGAAAGAAGGAACAAGAGGCTTCTCATGACGCGCTCGCTTAGCAGGAATGCTTGCGAACCACGACAACCAGGGTCGGTTCAATCTACTCTGAGCGCGATCGCCGTGGCTTCCCGTCCCGATTTCAATCGCGCAATTCGACGCTTGTTGTGGCACGTCACCAGGACGATGCCCGAGTTCGCGCACCTCGAGCCATCGCGGATTCTGGTCGTCGCAGGGGAAGCCCGCCGCGCTTCCCACGCAACGGTGAAGCCATTGGCATTTGGGCGCGGCATTCGCACCGACGCGTTCGGCCGTTACAAACCGCTGGTTAAAATCAAGCGGAAGCGAATGCTTTATTGCGTGACGCTTCGGCCGCTGTTCTTTCGCAGCATCACCGCGCGTGAAAGGATCGCCACCGTGCTGCACGAGCTGTTTCATATTTCGACCTTGTTTGACGGCACGCTGGACGCCAGTCGGCGCCACTCGAGCCTGGGCAAGCGCTTCGAGGCGAAGTTCCGGCCGCTCGAACGAAGCCTCTGGCGCGCCCTGCCCCCAGAGGTGCTCGCTCCATTTGCTTACGACGGAGAAGTGCGGGTGTTGCAGTGGCTCGAGAGGCCTTCGGCGTGGCTGCCAGGAGAAAAAGCGAGCGCCCGACGGATTTATACCGAGGCTCATTTGTTCACCGGGGTGATACGGATGATGACCCGCCGTGCCAAAGCAGTGCGTTCGCTGCCCACCCACGAGAAGAGTGGAGCCCTTCACTAAAGGTCCTATGCCGCATCCTCTTGTCGAGCAGTATGAAAAGGCCGTTTATGAATTGCCCGAGGCTTGGCGTGCGCGCCGGCCGTTGGAAGACGAAGTCGCCAAGTCGCTGACCGGCGGCCGGCATGCGGCGATCCGCGGGTTTTGGCGAATTGGAAAAACCGAGTTGATGAAGGGGGCGCTGAAGGCCGCCTGCGCGCGCACCGGCGGCGCCGCGTTCTTCATCGACCTGCGCGACGGCGATGTCACCTCTGCCGAAGGCGTTCGCAACCAGCTCAAGACTTCGGTCGAGAAATTTCTCAAGCGGGTAGGTGCTGAGTCGGTGGCGGTAGATGCCGCCAAGCCCTGGGCGGCGCTGGGTGAGCTCGAAGCAGCGATCTTCGTCGGCATCGACGAACTGATCGCGCTCAAGGCGCTGGGCCCCGAAGCGATGGGCTCGCTGTTCCAGACGCTGTTCGGCACGCCGAAGAACGTGCACCTCGTGCTGATTGCCCACCGTCACCACGAGCTCGACGCGGCGTTCAATGACTTGCTGCTGTCGCGGCCAGACGTCGTCACCGTTGCGGTTCCGGTGTTGAGCGACCCTGAGACCCAGGTGCTCGTCAACGCCCCAGCCGGGAACCAGCCCGCGCGCTTCTCATCCGAAGCGGTCGAAGCGCTGGCGCAGGTGTCGGGGCACCGCCCTTGGGAACTGTTGACCTTGTGCTTGTTGGCCGCCCGTACGCTGCCAGACGACTTCAGCGGCGAGATTGGAGTCGAGAAGATTGAGCCACTGCTCAACCTCGACGTCCTCACCGCACAGGAAGAAGGGCAGGCGGTCGTCGAAAACTACCTGCGCGTTCTCGCGACAGCGATGAGCCCAAGCGAGCGCGCGGTGATTGACTTGCTCGCCATCGGCGGCGAAGGCGAAGCCACCGAAGACGCGGTGTTGTTGCTGGAAGAAGCCGGTTGGATTACCGGCGGCGAAGGGTACGCGCTGCGGGGGACGCTGTTCGAAGCGATAGCCAATGGTGTCGCCAGCGGCGAAATCAGAGTGAAGGTGGAGCCGTAGCCAGGGGCCTTGCGTAACCCGCGGGCCTTGTCAGTCGCCGATGGAGAAGCGTTGAACGAGCTTCTCCATCCACGCGGACACAGCGGCGACGCGGGCAGCCGACGCGCGCGTCTTCTCAGTTCCGCTCGCGATCATGCGAGCATCCTCAGACAACTCACTGACCGCCCGTGCTGCCTGGGTGGTGGCCGACCTCTGCTGTCCGGTTGCTTGGGAAATCAGCTCGGCCGCGTCAGCGGTTTCGTGCACTGCCGCGATGATTCCCGAAAGATTGTCGAGCGCGGACATCGCGCGGGAATGACCGTTGGCAGCGACCTCGATGTTGGCGCCAGCACGCTCTCGCACGCGCTCGGTGGCCTGCCGAACGGCGGTAATCAAGGTCGACACTTCAGTCGCGTTGCCAAGCACCCGCGCGGACAAGCGCCGCATCTCTTCGGCGACGATTGCGAACCCCTTTCCAGAAGATCCTGCCCGGGCGGCCTCGAGCGCGGCATTGAGCGCCAACATGTCCGAACGATCTGCCACCTCGGTAATCAGCTGAATCACCGAGTCGATTTGCTGTACTGACTTGCTGAGCGAATCGACCGCAGTCGAAACCATCGTGGCGTTCTTCTCGACCTCGCTCATCAATTTCGAGAAGTCCTCAACCGCCGAGCTCCCAGCCGTCGAGGCCTGCTGCGACTGCTTGGACAACATCGCCACCGTCGCCGAGCTGCGGGCGATTTCTCCGGAAGCAGCGTTCAGCTCAGTCAACGTGGCGGCCAGCTCATGCGAAGTCGTCGCCTGGGCGTTGAGCACTTCGGTGCTCTTCTCGAGCAGCGCATGGGTCGTGCGGCTGCCGGTGCCCAGCTCGGTTGCGGCGCTCTTGATGCCTTCGACAAACTCGCGCAGCAGCTGCGCCGATTGATTCACGGCGTCGTAGAGCGCGGTGATCCCAGCAGAGCCCGACTCGGTAGTGAGGGTGAACTGCGTCAGGTCGCCGCGAATCACGAGCCGCGACAGAAAGGTGGCTGCTGCGTCGATTGCCTTTTCGAGCATCACTGCTTTCTGAAGCTCTTCTTCGCGCGCCCGCGCCATTGCTGCCTTGGCTGCGGCTACCAACCGACTGAAGCCGGGAGCAACCGGCGCTTCGGAATCCCAATGACCGTCTGCCCACTGCTCGAGGAGCTCAGTGACTGGAATGAGGTCGGCGTCGTTCAAGGAGTTTGTTTCTACCGGAAAGCGAGGGTGTGTGCTTCTTCCGTGCGCGTGTATGGTGCGCGGCCTCTTGCGTCGCGTTCTTATCCTCGTCCTTTGCGGCTGTGCTTGCGTTCCGACTGAACCACCGCCGACGCGGGAAATTATTCACTTGCGCGGCAGCGCGTATGAGCGTGGCAAGCAGCATGGCGAAAAGATGAAGTCGAAGATTCACAGCCTCTATACGACGCTGCTGACTGCTTCGCTCTTTCCTTACCTCGGCCGCGAACAGCCCGTTATCGCCTCGCTGCTGAACGAGTACACCACCGAGCGATATCAAAACGGTCGGTTCGCCTACGAGCTTCTGCTGGATTCGGCGAAGTCGATGGAAAAGTCGATCAACCGGGCGCACCGCGATGAGCTGCGCGGAATCGCTGATGGCTCGCTGATGCCGTACGACCAGGTGCTGGTGCTGAACACCTTCGTCGATTCGGTGCTCGCCGTTCGCGGCATCGCGCTCGCCATTCGCCTCTCGCGCGCTCCGCAGGTGACCCGGCTGGAATTCGTCGGCGCCGCGACCGATGGGGTGGACAACGACGGTGATGGAATGGCCGACGAGGCAGGAGAAGGCGTGTTCGACCCTTACATCGCCGAGGCGTTCGCCGCCGTCGTCGAGGCGCTGCCTTCCACCATCATCAAGGTGACCTTGAAAGACCCGGAAGGAATCGATCGCCCGTCGCTGCGGCTGATGCTCAATGGCCAGCTCTACACCGAGAGCTCGGGTGGCTTGTCGTTCGAGTCGCCCACGCCCCAGACGCTGGTCGCGACCCTCACGCCGCCGGCGGCACTTCCCCTGGGGTCGACGCAGACGTTGGTGGTGACCGCGGGAGACAAGCTGATTGTCGAACAGCCGCCGCCCTCGCATCTGAGCTTCATGCGCGATGAAGAGGTGCTCTTCACGGTCAAAGGTGCGGGCCTGACTCCGGCGCAGGTCAGTCGCCCGGCACTGACCGACAACCGCAGCCGCCCGCCGACGGTGGGCTTCGCGGTCACCGGCGCCGCTGCGATGGGAAGCACCCTGCTCGGCCACCACTTCGCGCTGCTCGATGCCAACACCGCGCACAAGCACACGCTGGTCACGGTGCATCACCCAGATGATGGCTCGCCTGCGTACGCGACGGTGGGCTGGGCGGGAGTCGCCTATGGCTTCGTGGGGATGTCAGAACGGGGAATCGGCTACGCGTGCAACCCTTCCGACACGCTCGACAACTCGATCCTCGGAAGCGTGATCGATCAGGTCGCGGATTTGTCGAAGGCAAAGCTCACCGCCAAGGGAACTCCGATTGGCTTCGTCGGCCGCCGCATCCTCGAGTCAGCGACCGACACGCTAACGGGCGTCGAGCTCGTCAAAGCGGCCAAACACGTTTACGGGTGGAACTGCCTCGTCGCCGACAAGGGCGGAGTGCTGCGTTCGGTCGAGGTCGATTCTGACGTGTTCAACAACGGCGAAGCGAGTTTCGTGGTGGCCCCGACGGATCGCAATTCTCAAGGCGAGCGCATCGCGAGTGTCACCGACAACGATTTGATCGCGGCCTCGTCGTACCGGCTCAACACTGCTGATGTCGTCACCCTGAATCTCGCTGGACAGCGGGTGGTGCCACAGAACGTGTGGAGCACTTTTTATTTCCGTTCGCGACGCGTCGTCGATGCTGTTCGCCGAAGGCTCACCGGCCCGCTCAGTGTCGAAACAGCGCAGGCGCTGCTCGGTGACGATGAGCTGGTCGACAAGTCCGACAGCATGAACGCCGCGGTGCTCGAGCTGTCGGCGAAGAAGCTGCACTACGCGATTGGTCAGGTGCCTGCGACCCGCGGGGCGTTTGTCACCTTCGACTTCAACGACCCGGCGCCGTGAAGCGGGCATTCGCGCTCATCGTCTGCGTCGCCGCGTCCGCGCAGGCTGCTGAGACGACGACCGTTCCCAAGGGGATGTTTGCGATCGACATCGGTTACCTGCAGTCGAGCATCAACAAGCGGTGGGATGGCAAGCGGATCGGTCGCAGCTTGATTGACGACATCCCTCGCTACGAGCCAGGGGCAGGCTTGCAGGGAACTCTCTCGGCCCAGCCCACTGCGCTCTATCAGGGCGTCCTTTTTCAAGTCGGTTACGGCATCACCGACTGGCTTACGTTCGCGCTCTACATGCCGCTGATTCTAGCGACCACGGTCGAGCCCCACTTTGTGTGGGAGCCCGGCGATTTTCAAAGCCAGTTGGGGCGACAGTATTCCGAAGATGATTTCTGGGCATGGGCTGGCTCGCTGGGGCAGCCGCGGCCTCCGGCGAAGTGGGTGGGCAACCGCAGCACGTTTGCCGATGTCATTCTTGGGCTGCGCGCGGCGGTTCCCGAGTTCTCGTTTCTCAAGGCACTGGGGCTGAAGCTTGCGGGCACGTTGCAGGTCGCGCTGCCGACGGGCCGACCGCCAGACCCGGAAGAGGTCGTCGCTGCGGGCACCACCGCGTTCGACCTTCACAGCTTCGGCGACGTCGAAGTTCACGCCTCGTGGGATCGTCCGTTTCTCGTCGACGCTTACGGAGTGCCGCGGGCGAACCTCGGCGGCGACATCTTCTTTTCGTGGTTCCGCCCGAAAACGCAGGTGACGGCCACCGGCTCGAAGAATCCACTGCTGAGCACCCACGCGCCCTACGTCGGCACGACCTACACCCTCGACCCCGGCGACTGGGTCGGCGCCACGCTCAGCTTCGAGGCGTCACCCTTCTACGGGCCGACTCTGGCGACGATGGTCAGCGGTCAAAGCGTCGAGAAGGCCCGCGCCTTTCCCCCACTGATGACGCTGCTCGTCAGCTACACCTACCTCGCGACAGGCCAGAGCCGGTGGCACTCGGACTCTCCGCTGTGGAACTACGACCGCGAAAAGATGTGGCAGCCTGGCGACAAGAACATCTTCCGGTTCGGGGCAAGCCGGCAATGGCGGCTGGACGACCGTCGCGCCGAGCGCCATCCCCTTTGACGCGCAGAGCCCGATTCCGCGCGCGCTTTCGCTGGACGAGATCCCCGGCGTCATCGCCGCTTTCGCGGAGGC
>JANOHG010000499.1:0-1460 GCA_031406375.1 Archangiaceae bacterium
GACGACGACTGCGACGGAATGGTCGACAACAAAGTTGATGGGCACGACGCAGACAAGGATGGAAGCGCTTACCAGGCGGACGGTGGCGGCGACTGCAACGACGCCCAGGTACTGATCGGACCCATGGCGATTGAAGATCCCACCAACAAGGTCGACGACAACTGCGACGGCACTGTCGATGAAGCAGTGTTGAGCTGCGATGACGCTGCGACGACAACGACTGCTGATTCATTCGCGAAGGCGATCGGCTTGTGCAACACGGCGAAGTTTCCGATGGTGACCGCGGCCACGTTTCCTTTTGGAAACCTTACTTCGCGTGCGGTGCGCACGAAGTTCGGCGACGGCTTTCAGCCTCGCAGCGGCACGAAGATGATCATGCTTTCCACTGGGCAAGCGAAAGATTTGTATGACGACCCCAACTACCATCCCCAAGATGGCTACTCATACGCGACCACCACCGCTCATCCGCTCTACTCGCCTCCCCGTTGTGCCGCGCCGGGAGGAACCCCCCCTGCACAGGACGTGAGTGAGCTGCGGTTGAAGCTCAAAGTGCCACAGAACGCGAAGAGCCTTTCGTTCAACTTCAGCTTCTTCTCGGCTGAGTATCCGGAATGGGTCTGCACGAATTTCAACGATCGGTTCCTCGCGATCCTCGAATCTTCAGCGCTCGATCCGAGCAAGCTGCCCCCAACCCAGTGTGTCAAAGGGACAGCGGTACCCAACTGCAACATCAGCTTCGATGACAAGAACCAACCGGTGTCGATCAACAACGGCTTCTTCGATGTGTGCGAAACCGCTACAGGCGGAACAGGTGCCAACGCGTTCAACAACACGTGCACCAAGCCCACGTCACTGCTCAACATGACCGGGTATGAAGAAACGCAGCTCAGCCCCTTTGGCAGTCAATTTCCCAACCTTCCCAAAATGGCTGGCGGCGCAACCGGTTGGTTGAACACCAAAGCGCCCGTCAAGCCGGGCGAAACGATTACTCTTCGCTTCCTGGTACTCGATGAAGGCGATCCCCAGCTCGATTCGGCGGTGCTGATTGACAACTTTAAGTGGGAAACGACTTCGGTTGGGGGGCCAGTAACGGTCGACCCGGGAATCAACTAAAGTTTCGATGCGCAAACCGCGGTACTCTTCGAGGCTCCTATGAAGAACACGATCCTGTGGGTGATGGTCGGTGGTGTCGTCGGCTGTCAGACGTACGACTTCGAACCGGTTGAGCCGCTGGCGATCTCGCAAACCACCCAGTCGAAGACGGTCGCGGGTCGCCAACCGAAGCCGAACCTGATGCTGCTGATCGACAAGTCCGGCTCGAAGAACTACGACGCCGACGATACGAAGGCACCCTGCACTGCCAATTGCAACGTCTCGCCCAACCCAGCGTGTCCCGCAGGGAGCCCGACCCGATTGTAGGCACTTAAAACAGCGATGGGCAGCTACCTTTCGGCGAACGG
>JANOHG010000520.1:0-10838 GCA_031406375.1 Archangiaceae bacterium
GCCCGGATCCGAGGCGCATGACTCGCTGGAGGTCCTGGCCCTGCTCGTTGAAGACTACGAGAAGCGCACTTTCCCCATTGAGGAACCTGACCCGGTCGCCGCGATTCGTTTCCGACTGGACCAGGCGGGCATGGAGCAAAAAGACTTGGTGGCGATTCTCGGATCTCGCAGCCGGGTTTACGAGATCATGAACCACAAGCGCAGTCTCACGGTCGAGATGATTCGAAAGCTCTTCGACGAGCTCCACATTCCGATGGAAGCGCTGATTCCTCGTCAGGTTGAGGCCCGGTAGATCGAGTCTCTTCGGCTGGCTCAAGCGCGAGCGCAGCATCGAGTGGCGCATCAAGGGCAGCGGCCTGAAGGTGCGCAAGACGATGGCAGCCAGCCAACGGGTCTGGCCCGATAACCAGGGGAACGCCTACGTGTTTCTCGAAGTCGAGTTCCGTGGTGCGGGCGGAATGACGAAGGTGGGAAGAGTGACCACCCTCGGCCATGTCAGCGAAATTGACGCGCGCGTCGGCGCCGAGGTGGCGGTGTTTCACTCGCCGACGGACGATCGTCGCTTCGCGGTCTACACCCCAGGAATCGCGATGATTGCGGGCGTTGTCGCGCCACGTTAGATGTTGCCCCATGCTTGCTCTCTTATTCGCCGTCGTTTTGTCGGCCACTCCCGCAGTGGGGGAAACCGTTCCCGACTTCACCGTCAAAGACATCGACGGCAAGGAGCTGACTCTTTCGAAGCTGGTCGAGGAAGGGCCGGTGATTGTCGCCTTCTTCCCCAGGGCGTTCACCGGAGGCTGCACCAAACAGATGCAGGGCTACCGAGATCGCCACGCCGAGATTCAGAAGCTGAAGGGCACGGTCCTCGCGGTCTCGATGGACGACGCGGCGACGCTGACGAAGTGGCGGGCCGAGCTCAAAGCGCCTCAGAGCTTCATTGCGGATCCCGAGGGCACGCTGGTGAAGTTGTTCGACGCGAAGATGCCCGTGATTGGAATGGCGCAGCGGCACACTTTCGTGATTGGGCCCGGCCGGAAAGTTCTCATCCACACCGAAGGAAGCGATTCGATCGACCCGGCGAAGGCGGTGGCTGCGTGCTCACTGCACAAGCCGGCAGCAGCCCCCAAGTAAACCGACCGGCCTTCTGGCTTAGGAGATTTACGCTGCGTACGAACGGCTCGGGAGTGCGCGCCGAATCACGAGCGCTGTCAGGGTGACGGCGACCCAAGACAGCACGTGGAAGGTGAGCAGGTGGCTTGCAGTTCCGTTTGCGCAGTGGAGGTGAAGCACGAACATCCCGGTTGCCCCCACCGACGCCCCTGCGGAAATCGCGCGGGTGACGTCGAACGCGAAGCGCGAGGTTACCCAAAGCCCGACGAGCAATGGAACCAGGCAGACGCCAAGTGAGATCAACGCACAGCCGATGCCGGCTGAAAATAGTCGACCGTCACCAATTCCCGAGCCTCCCACAAAAATCCACGCCGCTGCGAGGCCGGCGATTCCCAAGGTCACCGTACGAAGTGACCTTGCGCCAGGTCGAACCGCGGCCCAGGAACCGAACCCCATCAGCCCCACCAGCGCGGCGGCGATTCCCCACGCAGACACGGGTGGGTGGGTGCCCACCGGAGCAATGCCGAAGACGCTCGCTGCGATCGCCGCCACAGCGAGGTTGATTCCCAACAGCACGCCCGCGTCGACCCACCACATCCGTGGTTTGGGCTTCGAACGAAGCTCGGCGCGTGCGAACTCATGCATCGTCGCGAGGCCTGCGCTCGAGGCCGGTGCGCCCTTCATCGCGTCCCACGCCGCACGTGCCGGCCCGCAAGTGAGACAACCGTTGGCGTGCGCGAGCGCCTCGGCGCTGGGCACTTCGCACAGCTGCTCGTTGATTCGTGGGCAGCTCAAGGCCGCAGCCCCTTGAGCAGCTCGCGGAGTCGTTCGTAGCCCCGGTGTGCTCGCACCTTCACCGCCGACTCGGTGACGCCTTCCGCA
The DNA here is from genome assembly GCA_031406375.1 of Archangiaceae bacterium. Taxonomy (GTDB): domain Bacteria; phylum Myxococcota; class Myxococcia; order Myxococcales; family Myxococcaceae; genus JAGSPQ01. The sequence continues at coordinate 1,993 of JANOHG010000520.1, forward strand.
GCGGCTATCTCGGCGAACGAAATGCCGTGAAAGCGATGTTGCAAGATGGCCTCGCGCTGGCTGACTGGCAGCTGTCCAAGCGCCAGGTGTACCTGCTGTTCCAGCCCGCGATCGCGAATCGCCATTTCTTCACCCTGATCCGTCGGCAGGGTACCCGTTGCCGTCAGCTCATCTGAACGACGGCGCTTGACGTCGCGCGCCGCGTTGGTCGCGATGGCATAGAGCCAGGGCTTGAACCGAGCGCCTTTGAGAAATCGGCCGCGGGCTCGCACCAGCGAAAGAAAGGTCGTCTGGGTAAGGTCATCGGCGACTGCCGCGCTTCCGACCAACCGCGCCAAATACCCCCGAATTGCTGGCGCATGGCGCTCGAACAGCGAATCGAACGCCTGCTCATCACCCTGGCAAAAAAGCTCCATCAGCGCCTCATCGTCACTACGCGCTGACGCCTCGACGGGTTTCACGAGCGGTGCAAGCTACATCTTGTGCCGTGCCACGCGGGTGGGTTTTCAACGCGCAGCGGGAAGCATTGGCTCTGCCGGCAGGTCGTTGGCGCCTGCACCTTCGAGGTGCAGGCGCGCGCGCTGGGCGTCGGTGTACTTCAGGTAGGCGAAGCGGGTGGCATCCGAGGGCCTGCGAAGGTCGCTGACGAGACCGACCGATGACAACAGCAACAGGACATAAAACGAGAGGTCGACTTCCCACCAGAACCAGCCCTGGTTGGCGGTGTTCTGATGGTAGTGGTGGTTGTTGTGCCAGCCCTCGCCGCAGGTAATCAGCGCCAGCAGCCAGTTGTTCCGGCTGGTGTCGGTGGTGAGGTAGCGGCGCTTTCCGAACAGGTGTGACAGCGAGTTGATGGTGAAGGTGCCGTGCCACAGCAAGACGGTTGGAATCAGGCCCGCCCAGACCAGCCACGGCAGACCGCCCGTCAGAAAGAGCACGCCGAAGAACCCAACCTGGGGCACGAGGAAGTACTTGTTCAGCCACACCAGCTCGGGAAACTGCGCGAAGTCTTTGATCGCCGCAAGCTTGGTATTTTCGTAAGCCGACGAAAGGATCCACCCCGCGTGGCTCCACCAGAGCCCGTGCAGCGTCGGCGAGTGGATGTCTTCTTGCTGGTCTGAGTACTTGTGGTGGTGTCGGTGGTTCGCCGCCCACCACAACACGCCCTTCTGGACGCTGAGAGTTCCAAGCAGCGCGAGCGCGAACTGAAATGAACGGCTCGTCTTGTAGGCGCGGTGGGAAAAATAGCGGTGGAGCCCCGCGGTGACGCCGAACATTCGCACGTAGTACGAGGCGACGCACAGCAAGCCCCACTGCCAGGTGACTCCAGTTTGGATCGCGAGCAGACACGCGAGGTGCACTGCGAAGAACGGGATGCTTTTCCCCCAGGCGAGCTTTTCACTGGACGCGACATCGATGGTGGTTGCGGTCATGGGCACGCGCAATCAACGACGATCGCCGTCATCTCTTGGTCACGCGGGGTGAAGTTTCGAGCCGGGTCAGGAACGGACGCGGTGTGCCAGTCGCAACCGTTCGAGCAGCGCGGCGAATCGGGGATCGCCGCGAAGAAAGACCAGCTCGGGATCCCATTCGGCCTTGTCGGCGCGCACTTCGCCCGTTTTGCACGCGGCCTCGAGCATTCGCAAGCCATCGTCAGCCCGCCCGGCAAGTGCGTAGCCGCACGCAGCGTCGTACGCGCGTTCGGGGTTCGGTTCTTCGGAAAACGACGCTTCGTTGGCTTCGGCGGCAGACAGAAATTCTTTGCGGACGAACCAGGTACGCGCCGCCGCAGCATGCGCGAGTGCCAACTTCACGCCCAAGATGCCACGCGCCTTGTCCAATTGACCGTCGCGAATCAGTGCGCCAGCCCATTCATGCATCAGCGTCGAATCGCCGGTGGTCTTCGCCGCCCGTTCCCACAGCGGCAGCGCGCGGGTTTCGTCTGCGATCAGCGAGAACGCCGCGGCGAGCGCCTGCGGCGCAACCATCAACCCCTGCACCTGCGCAAAATGATCCAGCGCCTTGCGCCCTTCGCCCAGCTTCACCTCGACCCACCCCGCCAGATCGTGAACCCGAGCGCGCAGGAGCGGCTGAAGATCATGCTCGGCGACCTCATTGAGCAACTTGCCGGCCTCTTCCAGCTTTCCTTCCTTGTACTTTGCCTCGGCCTGGAGGAACGCGATCTCGAATGGATGCGTCGGGCCCAGCGCTGGCAGCTCGCCTTTGAAGTAGGCCGACACGTAAGCCATCGCGCGCACCACGTTGACCGCGATGATGAGTATCAGCAAAGGCTCTGGCCACGCGAAGGCGATCACCAGCATCCCCAACCCGATGGAGATCAGCTGCGCGACAAAGAAGCCCCGCCTTCCGAAGGCGCGCGTCAGCAGAGCGCTGGAGATCCGCCCTCCGTCGAGCGAGGTAATCGGCAGCAGGTTCAGCACCGCCCAGAAGAGGTTCGCCCAGAAGAATCCGTACAGCACATACGACACCGGCCCTGGCGCACCCCCCGCTTGTCGCAGAGCCAACAGCGTTGCACCCGAGAACAAGCCGAGCGCAAGCCCCGCCATCGGCCCTGCAAGAGTGAGCAGGACATCGCGGTGCCACGGAATGGTTTCGTTGGCGTTCGGGTTGGTCAGGCCGCCGAGCCCGATGAGATGAATCGTCGGGCGATAGCCGAAGACGCGCGAGGCGACCGCATGTCCCAACTCGTGAACGAGAATCGAGACCGAGACGATCGCCATCCACAAGGCGGTGCAGATTCCGTAGACGAGCTTCCAATCTGGATTCTTGGGGTCCAACTCTGCGCCCGGCCAGTCGTGCGGAAAGCCGGCGACGGTGAGCCATGCCAAGAGCCCCGAGATCGCCAGGTGGCTGAAGTGAACGTCGACTGGAATACTGCCGAGGCGGAAGCGGAACATTTGAGGGTCAGACTGCTTGCATGGGGTTGGCTGTCCTCTGTACACGAGAACCCGCGTCGCGTCAGAGGAGCCGTCAGGATGAGCCGGAAGATTGGACCCTACGAACTGAAGAACCCTTGGGTGCTCGCCCCGATGGCCGGCGTCAGTGAGCAGCCCTTTCGGGTGATGGCGTTTCGCGCGGGAGCAGCGCTGTGCCCCACTGAGCTGGTCAGCGCGCAGGGGCTCTTCCACGCCAACACCCGGACGCTGCGTTACCTGCGGCACGACGCCGAGGTCGAACAGCCCTATTCATTGCAGCTGTTTGGCGGAGACCCGGAGGCGATGGCCAAGGCCGCGACGATGGGCAAAGAATTCGGCGCTCAGATTATCGACATCAATATGGGTTGCCCGGTGAAGAAGGTGACCAAGTCGGGTTCGGGCAGCGCGCTGCTGTGCGACCCTGCCCGCGCGGGGCTGATAGTCCGTCTGATTCGGGAAGCGACCGGGTTGCCAGTGACGGCAAAAATCCGCAGTGGGTGGGATCACCAGAATCGCAACTTCCTCCAAATGGCGGATGCGCTCGGAAACGCAGGCGTCGCCGCGCTTGCGGTTCATCCGCGCACCCGCGCGCAGGGGTACTCGGGCAAGGCAGACTGGAGCGTCATCACCGAGCTCAAGGCCCACGTCGGAGAAAAGTTTCCAATCATTGGCAACGGAGACGTGAAGACCGTCGCCGACGCACACCGGATGCTCGAGACGACCCGCTGCGATTTCGTGATGATTGGCCGCGGAGCGCTCGGTAATCCGTGGCTCTTCCGGCAGCTCGAAGGCGGCGCGGCGCCAACTCCTGCCGAACGTTGCGCGACGGTGCTTGAGCACTTCCATCAACACCTGGCGTTCTGCGGGCCCGCTCGTAACGTGCCGCCTGACGCTCCGGCGGTGAAGCGCGAGCTGCCTGCGGTCAGCCAGTTTCGCAAGCACCTGGCCTGGTACGCCCACGGCCTCTACGGCGCGTCGGCCTTTCGAAACAACGTCAACCGACTGGAGTCTGCGAAGGATGTCGTCGAAGCGGTTGAACGCTTCTTCCTCGGCGCCAACATCGACGCGGCTGCGCCGACGGACGACTACGAGGTCGACTATCGGCAAGCGTTGGGTTGATTGTCATTGCGCGCGGCGTTCGCCCAATTGGCAGTGAGTCTGCCCGGTCCGAATGCCAAGACTGAACCGATTCGAAGCAAAGAGCCGCAGCAGAGCAATCAACCGCGGTTGCATTGGACTTAGGGGGTTCATCGCAATACGCCTCTGGTGAGCAAAGACATCTCGTCCGCCATTGGAATACCGAGTCTCAAGAACAAGTAATTCCTCACCTTGGTGCGGCAGTTTCTCCCATGGATTGCTGCCAGCTTGTACCTTCGCGTGCCATGGCTCTCCGCACTCCGTCGCCTGTCGTCCCTTCGCATGTGGCGGGCGCCCCGTGGACCGATCGACAGCTCGACCAGGTTGAACGCGCGTGGGCGACGGGCGACGAACACGCGCTCGCCGAACTCTCTGGTGAGCTGGGCGTCGTGCTCACCATCGACGCGCTGGGTCGCCTCGACGCGGGGCGGCGCAAACTTGGGTTCAGACAGGTGCTGGCAGCGATCTCAGGCGCGGTGTCGAGTGACCACGGCCTAGGGCTCTGTGAACTCAGTGACTTCATGTACACCGGCGTCTGCCTCGCGGTGGTCGCCGACCAGCGGATGACGGCGACCTTCGGGCACGCCAGCAACGCGCGCACCTCGGTGGGCAAGCTCTTCGAGCCGCTGCGCCCCTGGCAGCGTGAGTTGGGCCGCAACCGAGCGCGCATCGAGGCGTGGCTGGCAAAGCCAACGTCACAAGACTCGCGCGTCGAGCTGCCTTGCGTCGCGCGTGCAGCCGTGGCGGCGCCGACAGAGGGCGAACAGGCGCTGCGAGCGGCGATCTGCGCCGCGCCCGATGATCCCCAGCCGCGCGCGGTGCTCGCGGATCTGCTGATTCAGCGTGGAGACCCGCACGGCGAGTTGATCACGCTGCAGCTTCAGGTGGGCGACAACTTCCGCGACCCGGCGTTCGCGGCGCACCGCCAACGCATCGGGCGGCTGCACGCCGATCACGGGCCACGCATCTGTGGCGAGGTCGCACAGCACGCGCGCGAGTACCGGATCAAGCGCGGCTTCGTCGAACAGGTCACGATGTCGGCCGCGACGTTCAAGACGCACGGCGAACGGCTCCTCTCGCAGCATCCCATCATTCGCCTCACGCCTCGCCCCGTCACCGAGGAAGCGTTCTTGAAGCTGGCGAAGGTGCCAGCCCTGGCGCGCATTCGCGAGTTGGAAATCGAACAGGACATCGGCGACGAACGCGTCGTCGGCTTGAGCTTGCTCTTGAAGTCGCCGCACCTCACGTCGCTGCGCTGGCTCAGCCTCAGGAACCTCCGCGCGCCCGACTGGGTCGAGGCGTTCACCGCGCTCAACGCGCCCGCGCTCACGCACGTGCAATCCTCTGGAGGAGACTCGAGCCTCGCGGCCTTCTCGGCGCTGCTGAAGAATCCGCGCGTTCCCTCACTTGCCCGACTCGAAATCGATCACTTCCTTGCCCAACTCGAAAGCGATCGCTTCCACCGGCTGGTGACCGAGGATCGCACCGGGGTGACGGCGTTCACGAAGGCGCTTGCCGCTCGAGCCAGCCTGCGTGAGCTGCACTTCACCGGATACCTGCCGCTGCGCCCGGATGACTGGGCCGCAATCTTCACGGGGCCCGTCGCGGAAGGGTTGACGGTGCTCTCGGTTCAACACGCGCCGTTCGGCGACGCGCACCTCGAAGCGATCGGAGCAAAGCCCCGCGCGCTGCGTTCGCTGGACCTCAGCGGAACGAAGGTCGCGAACGGTCTCAGCACATTTTTGAGGTCAACCGCGGCGGCGCAGCTCGAGCGCTTGATCATGTACTCCAACGACCTCTCGCAAGAAGAGCGCGGGCGGGTCGACGACGTGCTGGCGAAGTTACCTGCCACGCACCCGCTGAAGTTCGTCGGCGGGCTTGCGCGTCAGCCGCGCTACCTCGACGCCAACGTGACCGATCACCCCGAACTGGCCAGCGGCTGACGACGTTTTCTGTAGGCGAAAAGCCACCAGTGTAGTCCGGTTCGATGAAGCTCGTACTCGTCGATTTCACGGTCGGCCAACACGCCCCCCGTAAGGTTGAGTTCCCGATCCCAGAGCTCTACAAAGCGCACCCGATCGAACGGCTCTTTGCTGGAAACACGCCGAGCCTCGACCAAGCGAGCCTGCATTTTCACCACTGTCGCGATCATCGCCTGTCGAAGAGGGCTCATCATGCCGGTAGAGGGCCACTGACTCGGGGCCGTCAACGGCGTCGCGCCCCAGTGAAGGTGTTGCGGTTGATACCGCGCTCGCGACAAGAGCGCCTGTTGCTCATCCCGCTCAGCAGTTGCTCGCGAATGAGCATCATCCATTTCTCATTACGTTCAGCAGGCGAGACGGGATTCACTTCTTTGTGCGGCCGGAGACATGGGTGACGGTTTAGACCGGCAACATGGGTGACACTTTCAGAGCAGACAGTTGAGGGCAAGGATAGCGGTGACCCGCCGAAGCGCAGCGGAGGCGGCCCCGAGATCAGCGCGGAACAGGAAGCAGCTTGAACGCCTTGCGGTCGCGGCCGTCGATGACACCCAACAGCAGAGGGCCGAAGTGCAGGTGCCAAAGCTGATCATCCATCTCTTCTACGCCGACGATTTCGCCGATGAGCGCGGCGCTCACGTAGAAATTCTGGCTCTCCATTTGATGCTGCCGTCGGTGCGAATGCCCCGCAGCGCGTAGTGACCCGGGTACTCGAGCGCGCGCAGCGTCGAGGGGAAATCGCGGGACGAGGGCGAATAGACCGAGCTCGGCATCTCGTTGCCGAGCGCTTCGTGGGGACGCTCGACGTTGAAGTCGAACCTGAAGTCGTCGAAGCGCCGCTGCTGGGCGGCGAACGTCGCCTCGGGCGGTTTGGTGGCCTCGGCCTTCAGCGTGCGGTGCATCCGCTCGTGCTGGCCGTTGTACTGAGGTTTGCCCGGCGGAATTCTCTCGAGCCGGATGCCCAGGCGCATCCACCAGACCGCCAGTTTCGAGAGGCCAGCCAGACCCGTCGAGGCGAACGGCGGTCCGTTGTCGGAGCGAATTGCCCCGGGCAAACCGTACTCGCGGAACAGCCGCTCGAAGACGGGCCGCGCTCCCTCGGTGTTCGTCGACTCGAGGGCGTGGCAGCCGAGAAGGAACCGGCTGAAGGCGTCGGTGGCGGTCAACGGGTAGCAGCGCCGGTGGTCGACGATGAAGTCGCCCTTGAAATCCACGCACCAGAGGTCGTTGGGCGCGAGGGGCTGATGAAGATTCGTCGGTGTCGCCTTGGCGGGAAACCGACGCCGGCGACGGGTGAGGATCAGCCCTTCACGCTTGAACAGCTCGCCCACCGTGCTCGACGCCGGCAGGTCGAGCTGAGGCTCACGCTTCTCCAGCCAGGCCAGGATCTTGCCCGGCCCCCACCGAGGCCGCCGCTTGCGCAGGGCAATCAGCTTGGTGCTCATCGCCTTCGACATCGCCCAGGGGCAGCGCTTCGGCTTGCGCGACAACTCCACCAGTCCGGCGATCCCCTGCTTGTCGAACCGGCCGAGCCACTTGTACGCCGACTTGCGACTGATGCTGAACCGCTCGCACGCCTCCGTGACCGTCATCGACTTCGTCTTCACCACACCGACGAAATTGCTCTTCTCGTCCAAGGGACACGTCTCCTTCCAAGGCATGAACGACCTTGTCGCTCATGCCCGATGTGTCACCCATGTCTCCGGTCTGCGGTGATCAGTCGAGAGTTGCGCTCTGATTGACCGGACGTCGGCCGCGTACTTGGGGTTGTCAGAGCCCAGGTACTTCGAATAGTGCTCGAGCGCTTCGCTTGGTCTGCCCGCGGGTTGTTCGAGGTAAGCGATCAGCAGGTGGGCCATCGGGTGCGCCGGCTCGAGCGTGACGGCCGCCGGCGGCGCAGCGGCAGGCGCGCGCCGCCCCGCGCACCCGAGCAAGAGAAGCGTGATGGCCAGCGCCCCGCGGCTCACGGCGAGAAGAGATAGGCCGCGTGCATTTTCACCGGCAGCACGGGTGGCATGACGGTGGTGTTCTTCAGAGGCAGCGTCCCCTCGTCGTAGACGATGGTCGAAACCTGCGGGAGCGTTCGGCGCATCACGATTGCATCGCGGAACGTCATCCCTGCGGCAAACACCCAGACGTACAAGTTGCCGTCCCGATCGAGCGCCTTCCAGCGACCGGCCGCCCCGACGCACCCATCGCCATTGACCGGTTGCGCTCCGGCCGGCAACGGCGCGTAGGTGCCAAGCGCAGTGAGGCTGGCGTCGAAGCCGATCCGATAGAGCGCGCACGCGGCCGGATCGACGAGGAGAAAGCCCGCGGCTGTCGCCTTCATCGGGACGAAATTTGCGGCAGTGGTGCTCACGTTGGTGTCGACGCCCTGTGCGCGCACGACGAACGTCGAGGACCCCGACTTCTTCAACATCGTGCGGCCGAAGCCGAACAGCTGGAGAGTGCCGGCGCCGAGGTCGAGGGGCCCCGCAGAGTCGATGGTGCTGGTGCCGCACGTGAAGATGAGCTCCCCCGTGTCGGGCCACACGTTGAGGTAGTCCGTGCTGGCGCAGCCGGCGATCGGAAGAATCGGGACGTCATTCGAGTGGACCGAACCCGGGTAGGTCCATTGCGCCCCGGCGGGGGGACTGTCCGGACGGAAGCGCCAGAAGTTCGTGGGCTGCGGACCGTTGGTCACCCGGACGACCAGCTCTTCGTTCGGGGTCATCAGTACCGGAACTGCGTACGCGTCAAAGCCAACCAGCGTCGAGGTGGGCTGCAGCAGCGGAGCGAGCGCCGCGTTGCC
>JANOHG010000526.1:0-11033 GCA_031406375.1 Archangiaceae bacterium
GTGCCGCCACCCGCAGCACCGCCGGTGCCGCCAGCGTCGGGGCCACAGCTCTCAAGGGAGCCGATGGCACTGGTGGAAATCGCAATCGCGGCACCTGCTTTGAGAAGCTCTTTTCGAGTGAGAGACATTGATGCTCCGCGGGAAGGATTTGTAGACGGCACACAATGTCATGTTTGCAGCGGCTCGAGAGTATTGATGTAATTGCCCACGACAGTGACCACGGCTAGATGGACACATCGTGTGAAATGGGATGCCGAGACGCGTCTGACCTGCCGCTGATCGGACCGCATCGAGAGTGAGCACTTCCATCTCGGTGTCCTTCCTGTGAAGGGTCGGGATCTCATGCTGAGGGCGGGACTTGTGCGGGTGTGATGACCTGAGGCAAGAAGCGGCAGGAGGAGTCCTGCCATGTCGAAGGAGAAGAAGGTGCTGCTCGAGGTGCCCGCGAAGTTGGCGGAGGTCGTGAAGCGAATGCTCGAGGTCGATGAACTTGGTGCGCGGATGGCGGACGGACGTGAGCCAATCGACTCGTACCGGTTCAGCGCGGCAGCGGAGTCCGCGATGGTAGCCGCGGAACTTGAGCTTGAGCGGAGGCGGCTTCAATGCCTCGACGAAAAAGGCCGCGTCCTCGAAGTCGGTGGCAAAAAGTACCGCAGGGTCGGCAGGCACGAAGGGACGTACTACGCGAAAGCGGGCCGGTGACCGTGATGCGGACGCTGTACCGGGACGCGGCGGTGCGAAAGGACAAGATCGTCGATGCCATCTCGCTGAAGCTCGGGTGTCTCGATGGCTGGCTGCCCGAAGCAGCCGATGCCGTGGGGTACTTGCTGCAGAACGCGCCCGGAAACGAGTCTAAACCGTCACCCATGTCTCCGGCCGCACATGCGAACGGCGCGAAAGACATTCCGCGCATCAATGACCCGAACCACGTACTCGCCATCTCTGCTGCGGACATCGTTACGGGAACCGCCAAGATGTACAGCATTCAAGGCGTGTCAGGGCACAACCACACCTTGGCCCTTACGGCTGCTCACTTCACGATGCTTAAACAGGGGCAGACGGTAGTGATTACGTCCGGAGTCGGAGGCAATCACACGCATAGCGTGAGTGTGAAATGCGGGTGAAGCTTCAGTCAGACCGTGGACAGGTCCTGACTCAGCCGTAGGCGACTTCGATGGGCGCGATGATGGGCGTCGCGGACAACCGCGCATTTGGCGAATCCTCGAAGTACAGCTCGAGTGCCTCGGCGAGATTCGCCAGCGCGGTCTCGACCGACTTGCCTTGGCTTGCGACATCGACCTCGAAGCACTGCGCGACGTACAGCTTGCCTTCTTGCGTTATGGCCGCCGTCAAGTGGCGAGCGCGGCGTGTTTTCTTCGTGGTGCTCATTGCTGAAGAGTACGCCGCTCTCCGAGGCTTCGCCACCGCGCTTCGGAGTTCTCTCCGGGTGTGATCCAAAGTAGTTGATCACGCCAAGCACGGCGCCTGGCTCAGCGTCGAGTACCACGCCCGCAAGCACGAGACGACGGGCCGCGCCGCGCGAGAGCACTGGCTCGAGCACATAGAGCAGCTCCGGCCGTCGAAGCCTGAACGTCCTGGGAACTTTCCTTGCGTCAGCATCTTTCCGAAGTTCAAGGAATGCTGCCGAAACCCTCCCCCGCGAAGGTAGCCCCTTCAAAACGGAAGCTCTTTGAGGTCCGACACCGGCGGCTCTTTCGGCGGCGGACGCGGTGGTTTTGCTTTCACCTTCTCCGCTTCCTTTCGAGGAGGGCGGGCAGGGTGCACCTCTTCTGGCGCCTTCTTCTTCTCGAGCTCGATGTGCACCCGTGCTGCGTCCTCGAAACGCACTTTTCGAACCTGGGGCAGGTAATCCTTCAACACGAAGCGAAGCTCGACCACGGCGCCCTTCTCGCGTTGAAGCGTGACGGGGGTCACCCCAAGTAGAAAGTCTGCGTCGTAGACTTCGGCACCCTCGGGGCGGGTCTCGAACGTGAGCGCCGCAGTCGTCGCGACTGGCGGTTTTGGGTCTGGCTCTTTCGGTTTTGGCTTTGGATCCGGCGTCACAATGACCACGGGCGGCTTGGGCACGACGGGCGGCTGCAGCGTCGGGCGCCAAGAAATCCAGGCGTACCCGCTTCCAGCGATGACGATGATTACCAGCGCGAGGATGATCGGCCATTTCGAGCGCCGGGGAATCGCCAGCTCTTCGGGGCTCGGCCCTTCTGCCTCGACCTGTCGCAACACAGCGGTGGCCGCGACGCGCGGGCTGAACTGCGTCTTCGAAGGCGCCAGAGGCGAAGGCTTCGCAATGGGAAACGCGCTCGTCTCAATCCCTAGCAGCTGCTCGAGTGTCTTCGGCGCCACGAATGTGAGCGCAGGCTGCCGATGGGTCAGTGGCGCGAGCCGCGTCGTCGCGCCTTTCTTCGCCGCGCCTCCCAGCGGAAGCACCTCGAGCCGGTTCAGCACCGCGTCCATCGACTCGGGCCGATCTGCGGGCTTCTTCGCCAACATCGCGTGCACCAGCGCTTCGAGCTCTGGCGTGTCTTCCAGCGGGCCCGGCGCGAACGGTTTCACCTCGGCGGTGATCTGCATCGCGAGCAACATCGACGCAGTCTCGGCCTTGAACGCCGGTCGGCCCGTCACCAGCTCATACAGAATCAATCCCATCGCATACACGTCCGAGCGCGCGTCGACCGTGAGCCCTGACGCCTGCTCCGGAGACATGTATTGCGGAGTGCCAATCACCAACCCAACCACCGTCGTTCCTTCCGAGCCGCCGGGCGAGCTCACCTTCGCGACGCCGAAATCGAGCACCTTCACGAAGTCCGGCCGGCCCACTTGCTGAATCAGCATGATGTTCTCGGGCTTCAAATCCCGGTGAATGATTCCCGCTTGATGCGCCGTCGCGAGCGCACGACCCATTTGCAGCGCAATTCCAATCACCCGTTCGCCGGGCTGCGCGCCCTCGTTGCGCACCAACTCGCCGAGCGTGGCGCCCTCGAGGTACTCCATCACGAAATAGAAGCGGCCATCTTGGGTGCGCCCGAAGTCAGAGATCGCCACGATGTTTTGGTGGCCGATTTGGCTGCTCGCCATCGCCTCGCGCTTGAACCGGTTCACGAAGTCCGGGTCGCGCGACAACTGCGGCAGCATCACCTTCATCGCGAACTTCTTGGCGAGCTCAAGGTGCTCAACCAGGTAGACGGCTCCCATGCCTCCGGCGGCGATTTTTCCCAGAATCTGGTACCGCCCATCGATGACCAGCCCGTTGGCGAGCACGCTGCCGCCAGTGGGGATGTAGGTTTGGTCCGGCTCGGGAGAAACTTCCGGCCTCACGCGAACCGTCAACTTCAACGTGTCGAGTCGAACGTGACTGCCGTCGTCCAGCTTCGCTTCCAGCGTCGAAACGCCATTCACCTTCATGCTCGCCGTGCCAGAAATGTCGCGAATCTGCCACATTTCGTCTTCGAAGAAGACTTCGGCGTGCTTCGGCTTGAGCTGCGAGAAACGCACCGCGCACCCGGCCCCTGAGCCGAGCAAAAAGCTTTCCGATGGAAACGGCAACACGCGGTCACCGACGCTGAACGCCAGCACCCTCACATTGTGAGTCTAGACGACCGCGCCCTTCCTCTTTAGTTCTGTCGCGAATCAAACCTGTGCGCGGGCTGCGACCGAGTTTGAAGCTTCGCGAAGGTAACCCCGACAATCGCCAGCGCGGCTCCAACGACTGAGTAGTAAAGGGATGAAGGGCCGCTGGCGAGGTAGCCACCCTGCCCGATGACCACCGCCGCGACGACGCTTCCGGCAATCGACCCCGCCATTCCCAACAATGCGGCATTGAGGAACCGCAGCGAGTCGCTGTCGGGGGCGATGACGCGAGCAGCCAAGCCAGCAGCGAGACCAACCACCATTCCGTTCAGCAGGCCGAGGACCAGGAAGGGGAAGAAGTACATGGCGACAGGTTGAGCATTGACCGTGCCACTGCTGTTTCACCAGAGGGCGCGGGCTGGCTCCCGAGGAAAACGTCATCGGGTGAGCGTGGCACTCACCCACCGCAGGCCATTGAAAGGGGGCGGCAACGAGTTTTCAGGCGTTTCCACCTTGAAGCCTTCTGCTTCCAGCAGCGCACGGGCGCGTGGAAGCAGGAACGTCAGGTAGTACATCACGAAGGGGGGCTTGATCAGCAGGTTGCGCAGCCGCATCGCCGCGTTGAACCCTTTGGCTGCCAGCCGCGCGGGGTGAAGCAGCGGCAGGTCGTCGGAAGTGATGAAGAGAAAGCGGCCGTTCGGACGCAACGCGCGGGCGACCTGAGCGACGAACTGTGGCTCATCGCGCTCGAGAATGTGGCCGAACGCGCCAAAACAGGTGACCACGTCGAACGTAGGCCGGAAAGGCAATGTCAGCGCATCCCCCTGCACGGTTGCGAAGGCGGCGCCAGTTCCAGCTGCGAGTTGCCCCCGCGCCTCGGCCAACATTCCCGCGCTGCGATCGATGCCGACAATCTGCTCTTTGCACCGCGAACGAAACGCGCGCATCGCGGCGCCAGTTCCGCAACACAGGTCGAGCACCCGGTCGACCGGCGGGCCCACCATCGCCGCCGCGGCGTCGAGCAACAGATCGGGAGTTCGAAACGGAGTGAACTCGAACTTCGGCGCGAGCAGATCATACCCAGCATCGGTCGAAGACAGCGCCTGCTGCAGCAGCTCAAGCAAGCTGGGGCCGTTGCGGTGAAACATGCGTCAACCTCAGATGCGCCAGACCTGTACGGCGCTCGTCCCGTTTCCCGTGACCAGGTACAGCCACGAAGAGCCTGCGAAGGTCAGCACCCGCGAATCGAAAATCTGACGGTTGCTCGCCGGCGCGCCCAACCCGTTGTTCCCCAGACCTTGGCACGCGGGGCCGCTGGCGACGCACCCGCTCGCCCCTCGGAAGTCCGAGCGCGCGGCAGGCGCAACGGCGGTCGTTTTGTAAATCACCACTCCGCCGGCGTTGTTGAAGCCGACAAACAGCGAGCTGGCTGTAGCCGCGAGAAGGCCAATCGACGTGTTGCCCGCGGCATTGAACTGGCTTAGCGAGGTGTCGCCCAAGCTGTTGTTTGCGATCAGCGCCCACTCCGAAGGAGCGCACTCGAGGTCGGCTCCCGGCGTGCACGCCCACAGCTGCGGTCCCACGGTCGTGTTGCGCGCGGCGTACAATTTTCCCCGGTAGCTCACCATCGACGGGAAGGCGCGATCAGCTGGCAGCAGGTCCGAGCTCTTCATCGTGGTGACCGATGTTCGCGACGTGTAGCCAGCCGCGCTCGGGGTTGAGATCGACCAGTCCCCCGCGGCGGCGCGGATTCCACTGGGAAGGTTGGTCGTGCTGCGAATGATGCCTCCGTTGTTCGCGGCGTAAACCCGGTCGTTGAAGTCGGTGATGGCATCGATCATCTGCGACGGCGCCGCGTTGCCAACCGCGCTTCCCATTCCTGGGAAGTATTCGGCCTCTAGATCGAGCACATGAATTCCCGCGTCCGGCCGTGTGCCAATCACCGCGTTCAGACCCGTCGCCGGGGGCGCGACGATGAGCGCGAGCAAATAAGGGCGGGTGCCTGTGCTGTCCGGCAGCCCGAGGTAAAGCCGGTTATTGAAGAAGTGGGCTGCTGAGACGGTGTGGGTCAAGTTGTTGCCGACGATCGCGTCGGTGTCGACGAATCGGAAGTCGATCGTCGGGTCGGTGTCGGTCGACAAATAAAAATAATCGAACAGCCCGCCTGTGCGCGCGCCTGCCGCTCCAAGCCACTCTGAGCCGAGAAACGTCCCCGCGAAGAACAACCCACGCCCATTCTCATTGTCCGGGCCGCAGCTTGGCGTGTTCAAGCTGCAGCCGGTGCGGCCCAGCGAAGGGTAAGGCCCCGCAGCGGTGTTGCTATGGGTGCGGGTGCCACTGGTGTCCTTCGCGAACGAGAAAGCGTGGCTCGCAGGCCCCGAGCCATCGGCGTTCATCGAAACGGCGCCGCTGCCATTCTTGTTCGGCGCCAGCCAAATTCTTCCCGAGTACGAAAAGATGAACGAGAACGGGGTGACATCGCCGAACGGATCGTCGCTGAGCAAGAACACCTCGCTGATTGTCGCGGTGTTCGAACTCTTCGGCCCGGTACCCACCGAATTGCCACTGTTGCTGTCGACGCCTGCTGCGCCGCCCGTCACCTGCACCGTGCCCGGAACGCCCGCGGCAAGCACCCAGGTGAACGTCGTGCCGCCATCGCCACCCAAGTCCGCCGCGGCCGGCGTGGGACCCGAGACCAGGCTCGCACTGCCGACAATCGCGAGCGCTGCCGGAGTGACGCCCAGCGCCACGGCGTCTCCGGTGTTCCGCACCTGCAGACTGGCGTTGAACTGTGTCGAGGCCTCGATGATGGGTGGAATCGTCAGCACCCCGCCAAGTTGCGCAGCGCGCTCGACCTGAATGGTTGCTGACGTCGTCTGCGGCGCGACGACGCTCATGCTGGTGACCGCGTCGATTCCCGCAGGGCTCGCTCGGAAGCTCAAGGGGCCCGGACCGCCGGCGACATAGCCGAATGCGAAAGTCTGCGCGCTGCCTGCTGCGATGTTTCCGCTCGCGGGCGAAGGACCTCCATCGGCAACGCCCATCGACGCGCTGATGACGGTGATCGGCCCAGGCGAGACAGACATCGCAGTCGAGCCTCCGGCGTTGGCGACCGTCAGTGACCAACTGAACGGCTGCCCGGCATTCACCCGAGCCGGCGTCGCGTAGGTCGTCGACAACACCGCATTGGTTGAGGCCGCAATCGTCACGCCGACGCTTGCCACCGCCGTGAGCACCGCCAATGAGTTTTCGTCGGTGCCTGTCGCGGTCACCATCAACTGCACTGCGCCGGTGGACGCCGCGTCGTACTCCCAGACGAAGAGAACTGGCGTTGCGCTCACGACAGCGGAAATCGGAGCCGACACCGCCGTCAGTCTACCCGGACCGTTAAGCGCAACCGTTGGCGTCACTGCCAGCGCCTTGGCCTCACCTGGGTTGGTCACCGTTGCGGTCAGCGTCAGCCGCTGCCCCACCGTCAGCCCGGTTGCGCTAACGCTGGTTGAGATTGTGAGCGCGGCGGGGTTCACGATGGTCACTGTCTCCATCGCCGGCGCCATCGCGACGGGGGCCGCGGTGAGCGCGTCGCTGCCCAGCCCATCGGCCCGGAACGCGACGTCGCCTCTGCCGAGCGTGTCAAAGAAAAATGAAAACTGCTGCTTCGCACCTGATGCCACGTCGCGTGCAAGCGGCGAAGTCTTCAAACCCACCAGCGCCATCGGAACAGGCACGCAGCTGACCAGCAACTGCTTCACGGCCGTTTGACCCACGTTGCTCGCTTCGGCGACGAGCTCAATCACCTGCCCACGGCTGACGGTCTTCCGCGCCGCGACCAGTGTGCCGGCGACCTCTGGGCCTTTGCGCACTTGGATTTCGAGCGCATCAGTCAACGACGTCGACACGCCGTAAGGGTCAGTCACCCGCACCGTGTGCTTTCCGAGGGCGAGCCCTAACGGCACGATGGCGCTCAGCGTGTTCGCATCGACCCACGTCACTGCCTGAAGGGGTTGAGTGCCAACCAAGACTTCGAACGTCGCGTTCGCCGACACCTCGTCGGCGGTGGCTCCCCATCGCGCGGTGGCCTTCGGGGTGAAGGCTCTTCCGGTGAGGACAATCGGGGTTACTTCGTCGACGTACACCACGCCGGGGAAGATCGCCTCAAGCTGCGCAGCGACCGCTGGCTTGCCCGCCGACGTGCAGCCGCCAAGACCCACGAGAAGCACAATCGCGCAATGTCTCTCAAAGGAGATCAAAGCGGCACCCAACCGATGCTCCAACTGAAAACAGCGACCCAGTGAGGTT
The DNA here is from genome assembly GCA_031406375.1 of Archangiaceae bacterium. Classification (GTDB taxonomy): domain Bacteria; phylum Myxococcota; class Myxococcia; order Myxococcales; family Myxococcaceae; genus JAGSPQ01. Next base: position 7,888 of record JANOHG010000526.1, read on the forward strand.
GTTGCCTCGCGCGTCTCCCACCCATCGAACTCCGAGTTCGACGAACGGCGCCCACCCACTCAGGCGGTAACCCACGCTCGCGGTCAGCTGCGCTGACGGAACAATCGACAGCTCTCTCACCGCTGGCTGATCCTTGAGCTTGACGGTCGAACTGATGGCAACCAGCCCGCCCGAAGCCGTCGCGTGAAATGGAAGCATGCTGCCCAACTTTCCACGCCACCCAATCGTTGCGAGCATCGGCACTCCATGCGCACGAACAAACACGCGCGTTCCAGCCAGTGGCCCAGACGTTACTTCGCTATCGCGTGGGACAAACACGTACCCCCCTTCGAAACCGACCCCGACGTGCTCGCTGAACCAGAAGCCGAGTTCAAGCGCTGCGGCCAGTGCGTTGGCGTTTCCGAGGTTGCTCAAGAATCCGACTTTGGGCCCGAAGGTCACGCGCGACGGGGCCGGCCGCAGCTCGACGGGTACCCTCGCGCTCAACCCCTGAAACGTGACCACCACTTCGGTCGCGCCGCCGCGCATCGAGCGCTGCGGGCGGTATTGGTAGTGGGTGCCGGTAGTCTGCACGCCTACCGACGAATCGCCCGACCCCACCGTCAGCTCACCGATGGCAACCCTCGCGTCTAGGCTTCCTTCCACCGGGTTTCCATCCGCGTCGAGCAACTGCGCATGCAGCGCCGCGCTTTGAGCGCCGTCGCTCACCAGACTCAGACGCTCGGGCTCGACGCGAATCATCTGCGCCACGCCCGCTTGCAGCCGAATCGTCAAATTCTGCGCCGCAGACGCGTTGGGCACCTCGGCGCGCACTGCCATCGAAGTCGCGCCGCCAAACCCTTTGGGCGCGAGCAGCTTCGCCGTCCACACGCCTACCTGCAAAGACTCAAGCCGCCCAAGGGTGCCCAGCGTGGCGGTGAAGGTCGGCGCGGGCCCGGTCGGGTGCCCGCGCGCGTCAGTCACCTTCGCAGTCAGCGTTATTTCGCGGGTCCCGCCCGGGACCAGCAAATCAGGAACCGCAGTCAGCGTCACCCGACTCGCCGGGCCTGCGAGCAAGCGCAGCCGAGCGATGGTGATGAGAGAAGGATCCGTGCGTGGCCACACCGACAGCTCAGCGTCCGACGGGATCTCGGGCGACACCTTCCATCTGGCTGAGTACACCCCCGCTGCTTCTTCCTTGAAATCGGCGATCGTTCCCTTGGTCACCCGCGCGCGCAGGGCCACGCCGGTGCGCGGCTTTCCGTCTTCGGTCACGCTGTAAAAACGCGCGACCAACGTCTGACCGCGATCCGCCTGAAGCTCTGCATGCTCGAGCACCAGGTGGCTGAGCGCGACCTGGGGTAGCCCAAGGTCGAGCACTTTGGTGCCATAGAATCCAGACTGCACACCCGGTGGCACCACGACCAATATCCTGCCCATGCCATTGGCGTCGGCGCGAATGGGTCCGTACGTGCGATCGCCAATTCGCACTGAGACGTTCGCATTCGGCACGGTCTGCAGCACGGCTTCTGCGCTGCCCCACAACTGAAGCGTCACCCATCCGTGCACGCGCTTCGACTTCGAAGTTCCGACGACGGCGATGATCGCCACCCTCGGAACCGTCTGGCCTGGCGCAAAATACTCGGCGGTGAAGTGGCCCGGTGCTGCCTGCTCGAGCCCCGCAATCGTGCCGTGATTGACCGTCACTGCCAATTCAGACAGGTCTTCGGGCCCGGAAATCAATATCTGCGCTTTGGGATCAGTTCCCAGCTGGAGCTTCGTAGGCACCACTTTGATCGCCACCTCGGCGCCATGGGCGGCTACCGAGGTCAGCAGCGCGAGCGCGAGTGCTGCGCACTCAACCCGCATCGGTCGCGTTCCAGTTCATTTTCAACTTCACCGGCGGAGGCGCCGGCCCTGTTCTGCACGCGACGGTCTTCTCGATCGGCCGCCCACTGGCGTCGCGCACCCAAACGCGCGCGGCGGTCACTCCAGGCCGGCGGGCGACCTCGGCGCGAAAGCGGCCGCGCGCATCGACCTGCACCCTCGCGCCATCCACTTCGAGCTCCGAGCCGGGGTCGACGGTTCCCTCAATCACCGCGCACAGCGACACGTCGCCCTGCTGCGCCCGCGCGATCTTCAGCAACACTTCCGCCCGAATCGTCGTCGCGGCTGAGGGTGCTTGCCCAACGTTGGCGTACGCCTGCTGTCCCGCTCGGACTTCAACGGCCTGACCTGCTGCCTCGAGGTTCACCGTCCCTGTTTCCGTGGCGACAGCAAGCGCCTGGCCGTTGGAAAGAATCGAGAACTTCGCGGCGCGGGTTTCTGCGACCGCCGAACCCTTCTCGTCCTCGATGCGCAGCACCCGCTCTCCATCGGCGTCGTAGCTTGCGACCAGGCGGCCGCGGGCCAGCTGAACCTGGTGAACCGCGCGGGTGAGCTCTCGCACTTTTAGCTGCGTGTTCTCGGTCACCGTCAGCCGCGACTTCTCGCCGATGGCGAGCTCTGCCCGGCCGGTCTTGTCGCTGCGCAACGAATCGTCTGCCAACAACCGATCGCCCGCCTCAACCTGGGTCCACAGGCCGGCGGTCGTGCTCTTCTCGACCTTGCCTTCGACCGCGACGATCACCGCTTGCTGCCGTTCGGGCTCGAGCACGGCCGAGCTCACGGGCGGCACAGGAATCGGAAGTGGAACCGGGGCGTCGCCGAAGAGCGTGCGCGAGCCGGCATACCCCAACAGACCGATGACGAGCACAATCACCATTGCGCCCAGGACAAGTCGCGTTCCTGAGCTTTGCTCGTTCACCGCAGAACTGCCTTTGGATCGAGCGCGCGTCGCAGCTCAACCGCGGCGTGTTCGTCCGTCCAGGGCTGAATGAGCTGCGCACCTGCGTTGAGCAGAATCGAGCTGATCGATTCCAGCATGTTGTCGACGGGAGAAATCAACACCACCCGAAAGCCAGGCCAGGTGACCTGAAAGTCGAGCAGCCGCTGCTTCGTCGCGTCGTTCAAACACGCACTGTTCACCACCAGGCCATCCAAAACAGGCGTGTGGTCCAGCACAGAGTTGACGTCGGGGGCCACCAGCGGCGTCATCTGCTGGGCACGCAGCAGCTTCTCGAGGCGCGCACAGTCTTTGCTCGCGGGCTCGACCACCGCGATTCGCT
>JANOHG010000530.1:0-6245 GCA_031406375.1 Archangiaceae bacterium
GGCAGGCAGGCCCGCCACCGTTCCTGCCCGTGCCGACGGTCAGTTCGAGACCCTCTTTCCAGCAGCGGCGACACAGCCGGCCGCTGAAGGCGCGATGTCGCAGCGGCTTGCCGACATCCTTGACGCGGTCGGCGAAGCAGCCAGTCTTGCCCCGTCGGACAGCCGAGGGGCCGAGAGCGTCACCCTGCTCACCCACCTGCTCGGGTTGTACGGCATCGCGATGCCGACATACCTCGCCGCGTTGGCCGCGCCATCACCCTGCTTGAAAATCGCGGTCGAGCGCGTGCGGTTGTTGTGCAAGCCGTTTGGTTGAGTTCCGCGTTACGCTTCGAATGTCGTGTTCGGCTTTTTCAAGAGGAAGAAGAAGAGCCCGACACCTTCGGACCCGCTTGCCGTTTACGACGGGTTCATCGAGGCGCTCGAGCGCCAGGGTGCCGAGGTTCGCAAGTCGGCCGCGACGTTGTTGGCCCTGCGCGCAGACCTCACCCGCGACGCCGAGAAATACGCCACCCGATCGAAAGAGCTCACGGCTCGCTTGGGCACTGCGGAAGCGAAGGCCGACGCCCGCGCGGTCAAAACACTGCGTCGCGATCTGGAGGAGGCGATGCATCTGCGCGAGCAATCGGAAAAGGCGCTGGTGTTGGCGAACGAGGATGCGCAGCTGTTGCTCGAAGCGGCAGCCGATACCGCCAGCCGCGTCGCCGAGCTCAAGTCCGAACGGCAATCAGCGCGCGCGCGACTCGCGTCGGGCCTGGTGGTCAGCGCCGCCCTTCGCCAACGGGTCGAAGAATTCAACAAGGTGGTCGCGCTGGACGCGGCGCGCGACGAAGTCGAACGTGCCCACGCACTGGCCGACGTCTACCGCGAAGATGCGCACAAGAAGCACCTTTCCCCTCTGCCGGAGTCTTCCTGATGAGCTTCTCGCCGGATCTTTACCTGCGAACCTTGACCTTCGCTGCAAAGGCGCACGGCGATCAGAAGACGCCGGTTGGGCTGCCGTATGTCGTGCACCTGACCAGCGTCTGCATGGAGCTGATCCGCGCGCTCGACGCTGAACATGGTCACGACGCGGATCTGGCGATCAGCTGCGCTCTGCTGCACGACGTGCTCGAGGACACCCCGACGCCGCGCATGGTTGTCGAGCAGCACTTTGGGCCGCGGGTGGCCGACGGCGTCAGCGCGTTGAGCAAGAACGGCGCGCTTGCCAAGGCAGAACAGATGGCCGACAGCCTGGCCCGGATTCGCAGCCAACCACCTGAAGTGGCGATGGTGAAGCTGGCGGATCGCATCACCAACCTCGCGCCGCCTCCCCCACAGTGGAATGCCCAGAAGGTAGTGCTGTACCGCGCCGAGGCCGAAGAGATTCTCAGCGCGTTGGGAAGCGCAAGCGCGTTTCTTCAGATCCGGTTTCGCGAGCGCCTTGCGGCCTACCCGCCCGCTCAAGACTAAGACGAAGCCTTCAGCGCAGTGAACTCACCCGGTTCGCCGAACGCGCCGAAGTTGTTCACCAGCGAATTATCGGCGTTTCGAATTCCGACCGCGTTGATGCAGGTGGTGAGCAGCTTGTTGTGCGGAGCATCGACGTCGTTCTTGGTGTTCTGCTGGGTGGTCACCTTGATGTACTGCCCCTGCTTGAAGTACCCGCCGTTGCTGCCGGCGATCACGTAGGGCATGTCCATGAAGTTGTGCTCGAGTCCGTCAGAGAGCTCGTTCATCCAAACGACTGCGCTGTTGTCGAGCACCGTCTTTCCGTTGGGCTCGGTGTACGCAGCGAGCTTGTCAATCAGGTAGCGGAACTGCTGCGCGTACCAGATGTCGATCGCGGCCAGCCGATCTCGGTAGTCGGCGATCGCTCCGCCCGAGTCATCGTCGCGGGTGTTTCCGTGCGACAGCTTGTGGTGGTTGTACTGGTTGCTCAGGCCGTCAAAGTTGAAGATCGGCCCGCCCGACCCATCGCCCCACTGCAGCGTCGCGACGCGCGTGTGATCGCACGCCAGGGCAAGCGCGAGGATGTCCATCTGCATCTGGCCAATCTTCTTGTACTCGGCGTCGTTGCCCACCGTGTTGGGGTTGAGGCCCTGAACCTCGGCCTTGCGCGCCGCCGGCAGCATGCAGGCGGGGATCCCCGCCATCGTCATCGTCACTTCGATGTCGCGAATCGACGTGTAATGCAGATCGAGCTTCGCCTTGTCTGCTGTCGACAGCCGGCGCACCTTCAGCGCGTCCATGTCGGTCTTCACCAGGTCGAGCACGCTCTGCCGACGTGCGGCGAGCCGCTGCGCGACCGAAGAATCCGTGCCTGCCATTCCCATGAAGTCCCCAAACGCGAGCCAGGGGTTGTTCTCGCCCTGCACCGGCTGCATCGGGCCCATGTACGAGCACACACTGAGCACGCCTTGGCCTCGCGGCCCGACCTTCAGCGTCATCGACGGCCTGGCCATCGGGTTTATCTTCTTCGCGATGTGCTGATCGACCGAGATGCCATTGGCGTAATGATCGGCTCCTGCCAGCTGCTGCGCAGTCAGCTTGCCGCCCATTCCGTTCTGGTGATCGCACCCAACCGGCGTCTGACCGCCGAAGTTGAACCCCTTGGGCACCTTGTGAATGCCGCGCGGAATCAGGATCTTCGACTCGACTCCTGCCAACGGAGCGAGCGCGGTTCCAGTGAATGACGCCGAGGTCAACGCCCCGAAAGGCGTCGCAGGGAAGAACTTCTGCATGTTGACGCCGTTGCATTCGAGGAATGCGACGAATCGTTGCGGTTGGGGCATCACCTGCGCGCGTGCGGTGCGCGGCAAAAGTGACTCGAGCATCGGAAGCCCAATCGTCAGGCCGCCAAGGCCTCGCAGCAAGAACCTTCGGCTGATTGGCTTCATGGCGTCTCCTGCGCAGAGCGATACCGGAACGAGCTGTTCTGGGTCAGGTCTCCAATCATCTCTTTCACCGGGTAGTCTGCCTTGGCGAGCTTGGTGGTCATCGCGTCGATGTCGCAGCCATCTTCTGCTCCATCAGCGCGCTGGTAGGCGTAGCGCATCCAGTTTCGCGCGTAGCAGCTGCGCGCTTCGTCGGACTGCGCGACGATCTTCGCGAAGTCGATCGCGTTGCTGAAGGTGTGGTTCTTTCCACCGAGCGAGATTGTTCCGCTCGCGTCGATCGCCACGCCATTGTCCATCGTGCGGTATTGCCCGACGGCGTCGTAGTTCTGAAACGCGAAGCCCATCGCGTTGATGCGGGCATGACAGCCGAAGCACGCCGGTGGAGAGGTATGCACAGTCACCTGCTGCCGGGTGGTCTTGATGTCGCCCATGATGGGCGGAAGGTTCAGGTCGGCATTGCCGGGCGGGTCCGCCAACGGAAGGCAGAGAACCTTGCGAATCATGAACACTCCACGGTGAATCGGCGAGTCGATGCGCATGTAGGCGTGCGAAGCCAGAAATCCGGTCTGGGTCAGCAAGCCTGCGCGCTGCGACGGGTCGAGATCCACGCGCGTGTACGCCGCCGTCGTGTACGAGCCGGCCAGTTTGTACAGTGCGGCCAGCTCGCGATTGACGAAGGTATATGGCGCGGTGAACAGCGTTCCAAACGGAGCCTTCTGCTCGAACACCACGTGGCTGACGAAGCGCAGCGTCTCTTGCTGCATCATCGTTGACAGCGCTGGGCTGAAGTTCGGGAACAAGGTGGGGTCGCGCGAGAGGTTGTTGTACTTGTCGAGTTCGAGCCACTGGTGGTGGAAGTCATCGACGATCTTCAGTGCGCGCGGGTCTTCGAGCATCTTCGCCGCCTGCGCCTTCACTTCGGGGGCGGTTGCCAACTTTCCGGCTTCGGCGAGGTCGAGCAGCACCCCGTCCGGAGTGGTGTTCCACAACATATAGGAAAGCCGGGTGGCAACTTCGAAGGACGTCAGCGGAACCACTCCGTTCGCTACCGGGCTTTCCGCCAGCTCAACCCGGTAAAGGAACTGCGGCATCTGCAGCATCGTTTCGACTACCAATTGGACGCCCTTGTTGAATGGGTCGGTGCCGTCGAGCACCGAGTCGGCCTTCTTGAACTGCAAGAAGAACGTGTCTTTTTCTGCCTGCGTCAACGGCCGCCGGAATGCGCTCCGCCCGAAGGATGCAATGAAAGACTTCGCGCAGTCGTCGTTCGAGACGGCGCACGGAACCACCTTGGCTCGGGCTGCGGCGCTCATCACCACCTGCAGGCCCAGGTCTTCTGCGCTGCGCCGGTAGTCGCGGCCGAGGCGATCGGTGATGTTCAAACCCACCGCGTTGTTGTTGAACCCTTGAAACGTCGGGTCCTTTTGAAACGCAGCCGAGGGCGAGAGCGTGAGCCCCAGCAGATCTCGCACCGTGTTGTCGTACTGGGCGTGCGTCAGGCGAACGAGCTCAGTGCCTGGTTGAGCGAGTTTGTTGCACACCTTCTTCCCACCAATCACCCCCCCAATCGGAGCGTTCAGCGGAACGGTGATCTCACCCGAGCAGGCCGTTACCGCGATGAGCGCAAAAATATACCTGCTTCGCATCAAGGCGCTCCTTCCAGCAATCTTACAAAAATGAAGGGTGGATAGAATCAGGGGGCGAGTCGCAAATAGAACGCTTACCGCAACAACCCAGCCACCGAATTTCTGAAGTAATTATAGTCGTTTGCGCAACAGCGAACGATTGGGTTGGCTGATTCGACGACACAGTGGGGGTTCGTCCCCGCACCGGATCCTACCGAATGAACGGGTGCAGCCCAACCTACCTGGCGCGGTGGTTTCGACCCAGTTCGAGATAGACCGAACACGAATGGGTAATCCAATCGCGTTCGGTCGGTTTGACTGCTCGTATCCGTTTGGCTGGTGAGCCCATGATGAAGCTGCCCGCTTCGAACTGTTTGTTCGGAGTGATGAGCGAGCCCGCCGCGACGAAGCACCCGTCTCCGAGCACCACGTTGTCGAGAAGGATCGACCCCATTCCAATCAAGCAGTGATTGCCGACCGTGCATCCGTGAAGGATTGCCCGATGGCCGATGGTGCATTCTTCGCCAACGGTGGTGTTCGAGGCAGCCAGCGTAGCGTGGGCGATCGCTCCGTCCTGGAAGTTGGTGCGAGCGCCAAAGCGGATCCACCCGTTGTCGCCTCGCAACACCGCGGTCGGCCACACCGAGACTTCCTCCGCGAGCACCACGTCGCCCAGCAGCTGCGCCGAAGAATGAATGAACGCCGACGAATGCACCTGGGGGCTCATCCCGCTGTAACTTTCGATCGCCATGGCGTTTCAATACGCGAAAGCGGCACGCCCGCTTCGAGAATCTCGTAACGTCTGCGCATGATGCGTGCCGTCTGGGTGTTGCTCGTTGCCGTTTTCGCCTCGTCCGCGGTTTTGGCGCAGACCGGTAGAAACGATGAACCGCGGATCATCGTCGTCCCCGTTCCTTCTGACGGTTCGGCTGACGCCGGATCGCCGATTGCTGCGCCCCCACCCATGCCTCCGCCTGAACCGATTGTCGAGCGGCCACCGCCTGCGCCGCCTCAGCCCGCGTCCGATGTTCCCGCCGCCCCCCCACCTCTCGAGCCGGTTCCAAACGCATCCGTCGACCTCAACTTGGATCCCGCTTCGATTCAGCAGCCAGTCAGCGCGATGCTCGATGGTCACCCGCGCGAGGGCTCGTTTCTTTCTGGCCCGGGGAGCTTCACGTTTTTGATGCACCACACGTTGATGGGAAGCGTGGGGTTGTTGGCCACCCAGATGGTGCCACGCATCTCGCTGGACATTCGAGACAAGCAGCTTCGCCCCGAGTGCATCACCAGCGTTCCGACCAACTGCTACAGCGCAACGGATGGCGATGCACGGATCGCGTACCTCGTGGGCGGGTTGGTGGGTGCCGGAGTTGGGTTTGCGAGTGCGGCCTTCTGGCAGTTCTACAACTGGATGAGCGTCAACACCGCGACGTTCGGAATCGTCAATTCGCTGATTGGAGCGCTGTTCGGCATCGGCATCACCAACGCCTTCACGCAAGATGCGACTCCGATTTCGTACATGGGATTGTTCGGCGCGCTCGGTGGCGCCTGGCTTACCGCGGTCGTCGCAGGCGGTGAGATGACGACGCGTAAAGGCTTGCTGATCACCAGCGGTGCCGCGTGGGCGGCGATCTACACCGCGTTGCTTCTCGGCATCGTGGCGAGCACCGGTGGCCGCACCGATCTTCGCGGGGGAATTGACGCGATCCTGATTACGCCCGCGGTCGGAGCAGCGGCGCTGGCG
>JANOHG010000563.1:0-3308 GCA_031406375.1 Archangiaceae bacterium
GCTCTTCGAACTCGGTCATGTTCCTCGGGAATTCCGCGAGCTTGTCCATGCAGCGACCCTCTCACGCACCCCTGACATCAACCGGTAGTGACTCCCTGATTCTTCCCGATACCCCAACCGAGGAAGTGTCCGGCGTGATGACGCGGCTGCGGCCGGCTCGCACCGATGGGTTCGTGAACTGACGCTCGAGTTCAACCGGCGATGGTGAGCCCGCATTTCGCTGGTAGGGTCGTCGGATGCGACTGGTCAAACTCGCGCTGGCGAACGTCAACACCACCGTCGGCTCATTCACCTCAAACGTCGATCGCGTCCTCGCGATGGCGAGCCAGATGGCCGCCAAGCAGGTCACCGTCGCGGTGTTTCCCGAGCAGGTGGTGGGAGGGTATCCCCCGGAAGACTTGATTCAGTGGCAGGCGTTCGTTGATCGCCAGTGGGTCGAGTTGATCCGCTTTGCAGATGCGACGAAGGCAATGCCGACCGTCTTCGTGGTGGGGGTTGCGGTCGCGCACCAAGGCCTTCGCTACAACTGCGCCGCGGTGGTGGCGGGAGGCAAAGTTCGCGGCCTGGTACCGAAAGAGAAGCTGCCCACCTACAACATCTTCTACGAAGGGCGGACCTTCACCCGCGGCTTGCCGGGGATGGCGGCGACCCATTCGTCTGGAACGCCGCTGGGCGATTTTCTCTTCGGGTTCGACTTCGGGCTGCTGGGCGCCGAAGTCTGCGAAGACATGTGGAGCGCCGACGGGCCGATGCGCCGGCGCGCGTACTCGGGCGCTGAGCTGATGATCAACGTGTCGGCCTCGCCGTTTCGCATCGGGGTGGAAGGCACCCGCCGTGAGTTGGTGGCGACCCGCGCTGGAGACCATCAATGCACCATCGCTTACGCCTACGCGGTCGGCGCCAACGATGGGCTGATCTTCGATGGCGGCGGGTTCATCAATCAAAACGGAAAATGGGTTTCCGAGGCTCCGCGGTTCAAGGAAGGCTGGACTGAGGCGGTGGTGGATTTGGATCGAACCGCACGGCTGCGCACCGAGAACAGCACCTGGCGTGGAGATCGCGAACAATGGGCAGCAACTGAGCGCGAAGTGCCGACGCTGGCGGTGAATGACTTCTCGACTGCGACTCAGCGGGCGCTGCTGACCTACCCGGTGCCTCCCAACCAGAGCTTCTTCCTGCCCGCCGCCGAGAGCCGCAGGACCGCGCGGCAGATGCTGTGTGAGGATCTGTTGGACGCATTGTCGCTGGGAATCGGCGATTACTTCGAGAAGACGCGCGCCTTCACGCGAATCGGCATCGCGCTTTCAGGCGGGCGCGACTCGCTGCTGACGCTGTTGATTGCCCACCGCTATGCGCAACGCGCGCGTCCTTTGGACCCAGGGTCGCTGATTGAAACTTTCTACATGCCGACCCGCTTCTCTTCCGAAGGTACGGCGGATGCCGCCGCGACCATCGCGAAGGAGCTGGGGGTCGCGTTCACGGTGGTGAGCATCGACGAAGCGTTCGAGCGCGAAATGGAAGCGACGAAGCAGATGCTCGGGCCGCAGAAAGAGCTGACGCCGGTGACGCGTCAGAACGTCCAGGCCCGGCTGCGCGCGCAGCGAATGTGGAACTGGGCGAACACGTCGGGTGGTCTGTTTTTGCAGACAGGCAACATGTCCGAGAAAGCGGTTGGCTACACCACGGTGGGGGGCGATCTGATGGGAGCGTTGGCGGTGATCGCCAACGTGCCCAAGACGGTGGTGATGTACTTGCTCGACTACCTTTTTGAGCAACATGGGTATGCGGGGATAAAGAAGGTGATTGCTCGGCCGGCAGGCCCTGAGCTTGCGCCCAACCAGGTAGGAGAAGACGAGCTGATGCCGTTTGTGGTGCTCGACGCCTGTTTTCACCTCTTTGCGGGTGAGAAGCTGGCGCCAGCCGAAGTGCGATTTGCACTTGGCGCGATGTTCCCGGAGATTGCGGGGAATAAGCTCGACGACTGGGTCCAGAAGTTCGTCCGGTTGTTCCTGCAGAGCATTTACAAGTGGGTGCAATCACCGTTGTCGTTGCACGTCGGTAATCTGGATCTCGACCGGGAGCGGGCGTTACAGCTGCCGGTAGTCACACGCAACGAGTGGTAAGGATGAATGGATGACACACGGTCAGCCAACCCGGCTGAATTGGGCGCTGTTTGCGTCGACGATGCTGCACGGGTTGTTGATCGGTTGGGTATTGCTTTCGGTGCCTGCTCCGGGCGCGGTCAGCAAGAGTACGTCGCGCCCGATTGAGATGGAGCTGGTGGTGGTTCCACCGCCACCGCCTCCCGTCGCAGCGGATCCGGTCGCCCCGAAACCTGCTGCGGTGAAACAGGCTACGAAACAGCCGCCGCCAGAGCGGCCCAAGGTGGTCGCCAGCGCTGCGGCTGAGCCCGAGAAGGTTACCGGAGCTCCTTCGGCGCAAATCACCGAGCACGCCGATTCGCCCCGCCAGGGTTCGCCGTTTCTGGTGCCCCGCCTGGGTACGGTGATGCCAGGATTGGGTACGGGTGCTCACGAGAACGAGCGCTCGGGATACACCCTTCGCAATGGCCCAGGGGAAGAGCCCGACGAGGCAGCGGTGCGCGAATACACCGCCTTGCGTGCCCAGAAACGGATCAATGATTATCTCGGAGAATTGTTGGGGAAGGCGCAGAGGGAAAGCGGAATTGTCGCTCCGTATTTCACCCACCTGCAGGCAAACCTCGTTCAAGGGTTCAAGGGCGTCGACGTCAAGCTGACCAAGCGCAGCACGGCGACGATGCTTCGTGAGGAACTGGTCGAGACGTACACCGAACCTGCCCAGCGGTTTGCAAAGACGGGAAGCCCGCTTGCCAACGACGAGCAGGCACGTCAGTTTTCCGATTCCTCACTGGGTCGCACTCTGGATCGCGGCGGTATTCCAGGAGGAGACGTTCACGACCAACGCATGCTGCAGGCGGGGCTTCAGTCGATGGCGTTCACCGCAGTGATTCGGGATTCAGCGGCGAGGCCGCGCTTGAAGACGGTGCTGATGCTTCGCCAGGATGGCGACGGCGCCCTGGCTGAGGCGACGGTCATCGAACATTCAGGTGACTCGGAGTTCGATGAATTCGTGCTTCATTTGTCGCGCAAAGTGGTTCGCAACCAAGGCGACACATCGGAACAAGGGGGCGCTCCGAGCGCACTTGGGTGGTCGTCTGTTTGGCAATTCACCTGGGAACCTCCGGAAGTGAAGGTGAAGCTGTTGCGGGTCATTCAGGCCAAAGGACCGCCGGTGCAATGAAGCGCCGCCTCAAGTGGGCGCTGGCG
>JANOHG010000564.1:0-6437 GCA_031406375.1 Archangiaceae bacterium
AGAAACTCGCCGACCGCGCGCGTGCGCTGTCGAAGGGCCAGGCACCGACCCGCGAAGTGCGCTTCATCGCGCGCGGCACCGGGAAAGGAGACGAGGTGCGGGTGGTGGGCTCGGGCCCCGAGCTTGGCGGGTGGAGGCCCCAGACGGGCCTGAAGCTCACCGGCGCCGCGGGCAGCGCGAAGCTGCCGATCGACGGTGTCTTCGAGTTCAAGTTGGCGGTGAAAAGCGGCACCGGGCCCTGGCGGTGGCAAAGCGGCGACAACCAGGTGTTACGGGTCGGCGACGGCGAGTCGCAGCAGATAGAGCTGCACTGGAGAGAAGGGTGACTGAGCGGGTGGGGGTGGTGTTGCTTCATCGGGGTGACCCCGCGACGCCCGAGGAATCGAGGGCATGGTTGAAGATGACCTACTCGGATCCCCTCGCGTACCGGCTCTCTTTCGGCGGCGAGGCCCAGCGTGCGTTGGCGGCGCCGCTGTCATGGTGGGACGGCAAGCCGCTTGCGCGGAAGCTGCAAGACATTGGAGGCCGTTCGCCCGCTGCCGCGAAGGTGATCGCCCTGGCGGACGCTCTTGAAGCGACCCTGAACGGATCGACGTCGGGAACCTTGGCGGCCAAGTTCAAGGTGCTCGCGGGATTGCGCTACAACTCGCCTTCTGTCGCCGAGGCGTGCCGCACGTTTGAGAAAGACGGCATCACGCGCATCGTCGGAATTTCGCTGTACCCTCAACAGTGCAAGCGCTTCTTCGCTTCGTCGTCGCTCAACCTGCAGCGCGAAGCAGCCGAAGGCGTCGAAGTCTCGTTGATCGATCGCCTCGCACATCCGCGCTATTTCGACGCGGTTCGGGCGTCAATCAGCGCTGCGCTCGAGCGCGCGCCAGAGGCGGTGGTGATCTTCGGTGCGTTGTTCATCGACCGTTCCGACGCAGCCGAAGGAGATCCGTACCCTGAGCAGCTGCTTGGCGCGACCGAACAGATCATGAACACGCTCGAGCGCCCGCATCAGTTGAGCTGGCTCGAGCTGGGTGGGCCGGGTGTGTCGACCGAAGAGATGGTGAAGAAGTGCCGCGAACGAGGGTCGACTCAAGTCGTGCTCTGCCCGCTTGGCACGCTCGTCGATGAGCTCGAGCTGGTGCACGCGCTCGACTTTAGGCTGCGGCCCTACGCGAAGACTTTGGGTTACACCCACGTCGAACGGGCGGCGTCGGTCAGTGAATCGAAGCTTTTGCTCGAGGCGCTTGCTTCCACGCTGCACGAGCACCTCTCCCGCGTCGGCGCTCTGGGCTTTGTCGGGTAGCGGCGCAATCGAGTGCGAACGGGCGTTTCTCAAGAGCGATTTTGACTTGGGTTGCCGCCGAGGCAGATGAGACGGCACGCAGCCTCAACGGGTCGGTGAGGGTGACCTAAGAGCGACGTTGGTGAATATATCGCCCGACGCCCACGTCGCTGCGCTTTCAATCCATTGCCTTTGGGGTTCCCGTGAAGAGCACTCTCGTTTCGTGTTTGGCCGCACTCGTTCTCGCAGTCCCTACCGCAAGTGAAGCCGCGTCGTTGCGCTGCGGCGCCCAGCTGCTCGTCAGCGATGGCGCCACGACTTCCGAAGTGCGCGACAGGTGCGGCGAGCCCGTGTCGATCAGCCGCCGCGCAGAATGGGTGACTGATGTGTCATCGCGTCCGCCTCGGCATGTCCTGCGGCAGACGGAAGAATGGACCTACAACTTTGGAAGGCAGACGCTTCTTCAGGTGGTGGTGTTCGTCGATGGTCGACTGGTGGACGTTCGGTCCACTGGGTTTGGGTACTAAGTCGCCGCGAAGTGAAGGGTGCCTCGTCGCGAGGCACCCCGCGCTTCTCGATTTACTCAGCCAGCGTCGTCGTCATCGCCGCCGAACCGGCGGTGCCGACCACAATCGCCCGAATGAGGCTGGTACCGACCAGGCCAGTGAGGCTGCCAGTGCCTGGGAACACTCCGGTCACCGAGTACCAGGTCTCGCCGTCGTCGATCGACTTGAGCATGATCGGCCCTGCCGCACTTGCGTTCCCTACCGCCAGCCAGGTGGTGGTGGTGGGAAAATGCGCCACGTCGGTCAGCGTCGGATCTGCCGGCACCACGGCGCGCTTCAGCGTCCAGCTGACGCCGTGATCCACCGACTTGTAGATCACTCCATTCGCCCCAACTGAGATGACGGTTCCCATGTTGTCCTTCTTGGCAGCTACTCCGAACATGCTCGAAGTCGTGAATGCGGGTTGTAGGGTCCAGGTGGTGTTGTTGAGGGTACGCAGCGCTCCAGCGTTGCCGACCACCGCCGCGCGCGGCGTCACGCCACTGGCGAGCCAAGTGTCGACGGCGTTGTAGACCTCAGCGCCCGCCAGCGCGACCGCAGTCCACGTCGCTCCGTTGTACTGAATCACGGTGCCGCTGAGTCCGGCGGCGACGCACGCTGTACCGCCGCGGCAAGCGATCGAATTCAACACGGTGGTGACCGGGCTGGTGACCGTCGACCACATCGATCCGTTGGTGGTGGTGTTGATCGCTCCACCGGCACCCACCGCGAACAGCGTGTTTCCGGTAAGGAACGAGACCGCGTTCATCGTTGCGGTGAGGCCGGACCCCGACACCCAGTTGATCCCATCGGTCGTTGAAACCACCGTCGCGCCCGTGCCCACGGCCCATGCGGTTGTTGTTCCCGTGGCAGCGATGTCGGTGAAGTTATTGCGGATACCCGAGCTCGCCTCGACCCAGGTGGGCGTCGGATTCGCGATGTACAGGTAGTTGCTGGCGGTGGAGGCAGCGACGATCGTGCCACTGCGACTTGCGAGCCCCGTCGGGGTGCCTGACACATTCGCCTGATCAGCGCGGACAAGTGTGCCGACCGTGACCGTCGAGATTCGATTGAAGCCACCCGCAAAGTCGGTGCCTCCGATGAAGAGCGTCGTTGCGGTCGGTGCGACGAGCGATTGGACGCTGTAGTTGACCATCGTGGTTGGCGAAGTCGTCACTGCTGCCCAAGTTTGTCCACCGTTGGTCGATTGCAGCAAACCAGACAGGGCCCCTGGCGAGGAGACTCCCGCGAACATCGTATCGGTGCCGGGGATCTGAACGATCGAGCTCAGATTGAAGGTAGCGTACGCTGCGGGAACTGCGCCGATCACGACCCAGGTGACACCGGTGTCCGTCGATCGGACGACCGTCCCGTTCGCCCCGACCGCGACCAACACCCCGTTGCAGTTCGCAACCGTGCCGCCCGTGCACAAAGTCACCGCGTTGAGCGTGTTCATCGTCGGGCTCGATACAGGCGAGAAGGTGTCGGGAGGACCAAAACTGATGCCCCTCACGATCGTGCCCCCCGAGCCGACCGCAACCCAGCGGCTGAAGAAGCCCACTGTACCTCCAAACGACACAGCGTTGATTGCCGCCAAGGTGCCCGTCGGTTTCACCTGGAAAGTGTTGCCATTGTCGTCACTGCGCGCCAGGTGGCCATTGGGGCCAAACACCCAGACTGCGCTGTCAGCCTCGACGCCGTTGAGGTCTGCGTCCGTCATCCCGTCACGCCGCACGAAGGTGGCGAGGTTGTCGTCCGATGAGAAGAATTCCCCTCGCTGCCCGACCATGAAGAAGCGGGTGTTGGTCGCGCTGTAGGCCATGTCTGTGTATGGCAGCGGGCCCGGCAGTCGTTGCGAGAAGACCCACGGGAAGCGCGGTGTGCCCGAGACCTGGGTCGAAATGGCGGACACGTTGTTCGCGTTGTCGATCGCGCGAACCACGATGAAACGGGTGGGTCCGTTCGAGACGCTCAACGTCGTGCTGGTGCCGACGATGTTGGGGCCGAACGTGTAGGGCCCGCCCGCAGCGGTACCCACTCCGACCTGGTAGGCCAGAATGCCCGAGCCGTTGACGCCGTTCGGATCAACCGCGGCGGTCCAGTTGAGCGTGACCGTGCGATGTCCATTGGCGGTCACGACGACCCCGGTCGGGGCCGTGGGTACTGCGTTGTCAAAGAAGATCGTGTCGACCAGCGGGCCTCCGATGTTGCCGGCATTGTCCAGAAGCCAGACGTTGATTTGCCGCATCCCCTGCGACAGCAGCGGGAAGTTGGGACTCGTTGAGAACGGAATGAAGCACGGGTCGCCCGCACCCGTGGGAGCAGGCGGGCCGACGCCGCCGGCCGATGGCTTGATGCACATTTGCGAGACGCCCGAGCCGGCCTCGAGCGCGGTGATGAACGCCGCCGAGTTGCCTGCTGGAGGAGTAGGGCCAGGAGCGTTGGTGAACGCGGCGCCAGTGTCGAGCACCACCGTGCCGTTGGGCGCGGTTTGATCAAGCGTAATCTGATCGATTTGCACCACGCTGATGTTGCCGGCGTTGTCGACCACCCGCCCAGTGACCGTCTTCAGCCCGTCTCCCGCCAGCAGCGAGAAGTTGACCGGTGGTGCAAAGGCGAAGGTCGTACCGGCGGTCGCAAAGGCGTCGTTGCTCAGCTGGATGCTGGCCAACCCACTGGCTCCCGCGCCGGAATCCATCGCCACCGCCGTGGTGGCGACAATCGGGTTGTTGGTGAACGCTGCTCCACCTGAGAGGGTGATCGACGTCAGCGTCGGCAAGGTTTGATCAAGGCCGATCGTGTCGCTGGTGATCGCAGACAGGTTGCCCGCCGCGTCGGTGACCCGGATGAAGACAGTCTTGTTTCCGTCAGGGGCGGCGAGTGTCGCCAGAGGGGTCGCAAGATACGGGATGCAGTTCAAGGGCGGGCTCGTCGGCCCGGTGCAGACCGTCGCGACGCCCGAAGCGGTCACCCCAGGATCGTTCGCTGCGTTGTTGAAGGTGATCGACGTCAGGTTGGTGAAGGCCGCGCCGCTGAGCAGAGTTGCCGAGCTAATGAGCGGCACCGTTTGATCGAGGTTGATTTGATCGGTGACCGAGGTGGCATTGAAGTTCCCCGCCGCATCCTTGAAGTAGACGTGAATCGTTTTGACTGCGTCACCTGCCGGCAGAGTCGAAGCAGTGGTGCCGACCGCGATGAAGCACGGATCGCTGGCGCTCGTAGGCGGTACGCCCGACGCACCATAGTTGGCGCAGTAGTGGGTCACTCCGGTGGCGTCTGAGGTCGTGAAGACGAGGTTGACCGCGACGGCGTTGGTGTAGACGGGATTACCCGCGTTGATCACCACCGAGCCCACGGGCGGTGCGACGTCGAGGGTGATCGTGTCAGCCGCCTCACCGCTGATGTTGCCTGCGGCATCGGTGACGCGCCCGGTGACGGTCTTGACGCCGTCGCCGCTCGCCATCACGTACGACGCTGGAGATGCAAAGGGCGCAATTGGAGCACCAAAGGTGCCCGCGCCGGTTCGGAAGGCGCTGCTGGCGAGGCCAGAGCCACCGCTGTTGTCGCTGGCGGTGAGCGCGACGCTCACGCTCGGGTTGTTGGTGTTGACCGCGCCCGAGTTGATGGTGATCGAGGTCAGTGTTGGCGCGACAGTGTCGAGGCCAATCGACACTTGCGCAGGCACCGAGACGTTTCCGGCCGCGTCGACGACAGTGACACTCACGTTCTTCATTCCGTCGCCGGCGGTGAGTCCGATGTTCACCGTACCCACGCCGGTGAAGGGCTGGCAGTTGTTTGGAGCTCCACCCGAGACGCAGATTTGCGCGATGCCGCTGCCCAACGCGCCGTCGGCCGACGAGGTGGTGAGCTGCACATTGGAGGTCTTGTTGGTCCACGGCGATCCACCCTCGAGCACCACCATGCTGATGGTGGGAACCGCGGTGTCGAGCGAAATGGTGTCACTGGCGGTCGCGGAGTTTCCGGCGGCGTCGGTGACTCGCACCGTTACCGTCTTCAGCCCGTCGCCACCGCTCATTGCCCACGCCGAAGGCGACGGGGTGATCGAGACGAAGGTGGCTGCGTTGTTGCTCGCCTCTTGGCCGACGACTCCCGTACCCGTATCAGAGGCCGAGAACGTGAGGGTGACCGCCGCATTGGTGGTCGCCAAGGCGCCGGAGTTGATGACGAAGCCCGAGATCATCGGGGCCGCAGTGTCGAGGATGATCGTGTCGCTGAAGACTGCGACCGTAGCGTTCGAGTCGGTCACCTGCACGAACACCGTCTTCGACCCGTCGACTGCACTCAACGGCCACGAGCGGCTGGCGACCGGAGCAGCGCAACCGCTGAAGGTCGTTCCGTCGTTCGAGAAACACATCTGGGTCAAGGTGGCGGGCGCAGTTGGGGTCGCAGAGATGGTCAGCGTCACCATTCCGCTGTTGGTCGCTGCGGCTCCTGAATTGATGCTCACCGACCCGGAGATCGCGCCGCCCTGAACGATGAAAGCGGTTCCACCCGAACTGAACCGCTGCCACAGGCTGGCGTTCCCCTGCGCATCGACTGCGCGAATCTGCCATTTGTAGCTCCCAGCTGCGAGCGAAGGGAGCAGCAGATCCAGCGTG
>JANOHG010000201.1:0-5175 GCA_031406375.1 Archangiaceae bacterium
GCTTATTGAGAACTTGAGAAACTTCTTCACGTGCGAAGGGCCTATATCAGGGCAACGGCTTCGCCGCGCAGCAACGCAGCTGGATTGTCGGCCAACAACGTCTGCAACACCGCGGCCCCCCACCCCTTCCTCAGCTCAGACATCGCTTGCCCGACCCAGTCTTCAGCGCCGACAGGAGAATGCAAATCCGTCGCGGCGACTGCGTAGAGACCTTCGTCGAGGAAGCTCTTCGCCAATCTCTGAGCGGTGCGGCCGTAGCGGCCGAGGATCGCACCCAGATCGAGCTGCAACAACGCACCTGCATGCACCGCGGCTTGCGCGCTGCCTTTCCGTTCGAACTCGAGGCACCGTTCGGGGTGGGCGATCAGCGGGGTCACCCCTTTCACCTTCATCCGAAAAACGATCTCGGGAAGCATCGGCAGCGCAGAGGTGTAGGGTGCTTCGACAAGCAACGTCTTGCCGCCGAGCTTGCGCGCAGTCGAAAGACCCGTGATCAGCGACTCATCGAGAAAGAAGTGTTCGGCGTTGACGAAGAGCTCGAGAGGAACCGCGTGTGCTGCCAGCGCCGTCTTCAACTCATCGAGGCGCGCGAGCGCGACCTCGGCCGTCGCGTACTCAGGCCGATGGTGCGGGCTCGGAGCGGCCCGCACAAACCCCATCGCGACCAGGGCTTTCGCCATCGCCAGCGACTCGTCCATCGACCGACACCCGTCATCCACCGCGGGGATGAGGTGAAGGTGAAGATCAGTAAATCCGGTCATCGCCAGGTGGCCAAGAAACCAAAGTTGAACCCGTCAGCAAGGGGGCGATCAGCGGCAGTGTCACGAGCACGTAGAACCGCATATGCCGACAGGAAACGCGTGCTTGTCAACGCTGCTGCGAACCCCTAAGACCCGGCGCCCCTGGAGGAAGTACCAATTTGGCAACGTCGCTTCGGACGTACGTCTTTCTCGATTCGCTTCAGCCTCAGCTCGCCGCACACATCTGCACCACCTGCCGCGGCTACTACCCAGTTCCCTACGTCGCCTCGCTGTTCGTAGAGATTGCTCCGGGCATGGCGATTCACGGACTGATCGACGTCGCGTTGAAGCAGACGAATGTACAGCCCGCGACGTTGGTCATCGAACGCGCGTACGGAATGCTTGAAGTACACAGCGAGGACAAAGGCGAGGTGCGCAGCGCGGGTGACGAAATCCTCAAAGCGCTCGGGTGTACCGAGAACGACCGGATCAAGCCCAAGCTCGTCTCGAACACCATCATTCGCGCGATCGAGCCGATGCACGCGATGATCCTCAATCGCATCCGCTTTGGGTCGATGATCGAACCGGGCCAGTCGCTGTTTATCCTCGAGTGTGAGCCGGCCGCGTACGCGGCGCTGGCAGCGAACGAGGCCGAGAAAGCAGCAGACGTGCGTCTGGTCGACGTCACGCCGTTTGGCGCCTACGGGCGCTTGTACATGTGCGGCAGCGAAGCCGAGGTCGACTCGGCGGCGGCGGCGGCGGTCGCTGCGTTACAAGGAATCAGCGGCAAAGAGCCAGCGCCGAGCAAGGAAAAGTAGTCGTCTTACTGCGCAGTTCTTCAACCAAGCTTCACAACAGCAACGAGGTAACGGATGGCTGATGCACTGGGAATGATCGAGTGTAAGGGCTTCGTAGGAATGGTCGAGGCCGCGGACGCGATGGTGAAGGCGGCCAAGGTCGAGCTGATTGGGTACGAGAAAATTGGCGGCGGCTACGTGACCTGCATCGTCCGTGGCGATGTCGCGGCGGTGAAGGCGGCCGTCGAGGCTGGAGCCCGCGGCGCCGAGCGCGTGGGCGAGCTCGTTTCGACCCATGTCATTCCCCGCCCGCACAACAACATCGATCTCGCGCTGCCGCTGGGTCGGGCTGCGGTGGCGAAGTCCGAAAGCGGTCAGAGCTAAGAGGACGCAACGATGCTCCTCGGCAAAGTGGTGGGGACAGTGGTCGCCACACGGAAAGAGCCGACGCTTGACGGCAGCACACTTCTGCTCGTGCGTGGGTTGGATTTGGACGCCAATCCGACCGCCACACTGGTGGTTGCGGTCGATGCTGTCGGCGCCGGAGTAGGCGAAGTGGTGCTCTATGCTTCGGGTTCATCGGCGCGTCAGACCGAGAAGACGAAAGATCGACCTGTCGATGCGACGATCATGGCGATCGTGGATCAACTCGAAGTCAACGGCGCGCTCACCTACATCAAGTGAAACACCGACCCACAACGCCCTCGGCGGGCTCTGTCGTGATGGTGCGCGCGAAGTCACTCGAGGCGCTGATGTCGGCCACCGCAAAAACGGTCGCCGCGCTGAAGGTCGACAATCGCACTGAGCCGGTGCTGGTGGTGTACGGCGAGAACGCGGCAAGCGTGTTTTGCGAGCAGACCGGCACGCCCTCGAAAGGGGTGCGATGAACGAGACGCAGATCAACGCGATCGTCGAGCAGGTGGTGCGCCGCCTTTCAACTGAACTGGGCGCGCTGCCGTCGAACGACGGTGCGCCGCGGGTGGCTGCGGCGTTTCATCGCGGCCGCGCAGGCGTGTTCGATGACATCGACTTGGCGGTCGCGGCTGCGGGGAAAGCGTTTGAGGCATGGGGTCACACCGCTGTTGAGACGCGGCTGAAGGTCGTCGAAGCGATGCGTGACGCGACGCGGCGCGCGGCGGGCGAGTTGGCCCAGCTGGCGGTGACCGAGACGAAGCTCGGCAACGTCAAAGACAAGATCGTCAAGAATCTGCTCTGCGCGAACAAGACCCCAGGGCCCGAGATTCTGCGCCCGGGTGCGTTTTCGGGCGATCACGGATTGGCATTGATCGAACGGGCTCCGTTCGGGGTGATTGGAGCGATTACTCCCACCACCAACCCCACCGAGACGATCATCAACAACAGCATCAGCATGATCTCGGGTGGCAACGCGGTGGTGTTCAACGTTCACCCGAGCGCGAAGGGCGTCTCGAACCACTTCGTAGTGCTGATCAATGACGCCATCGTCGCCGCGGGTGGGCCGCCGAATCTAATCTGCAGCATGGCCGAGCCGACCATCGAGTCCGCGGGAATGCTGATGAAGCACAAGGGCGTGCGACTGCTGTGCGTCACCGGCGGCCCTGCGGTTGTAAAAGCGGCGATGACGTCGGGCAAGCGCGCGATTGGAGCTGGCCCTGGAAACCCGCCCGCGGTGGTCGACGCGACGGCGAACCTGGCGCAAGCAGCAAGTGACATCGTCGACGGCGCGTCGCTGGACAACAACATCGTCTGCATCGTCGAGAAAGAAATCTTCGCAGTCGCGGCGATCGCCGACAAGCTCAAGGCAGAGCTAACCCAGGTGGGAGCCTTCGAAGTGACCGGCGCGGCGATCAACAAGCTCGAGAAGCTGGTCGTCGACAACGGGCACCCCGCGAAGGACTGGGTCGGACGCGACGCGACGAAGATCGCCGACGCAGCCGGAATTCGCGTTCCAGCTGGGACGCGGCTGTTGTTCGCCGAGGTCGACCCGACCCACGCGTTCATCCAGGCCGAGCTGCTGATGCCGGTGATTGGTTTCTCGCGGTTGAAGACGGTCGAAGACTGCATCGCGGCTGCGGTTCAAGCCGAGCATGGCTTTGGGCACACGGCGACGATGCACTCGACCAACATCGATCATCTTCACCAGATGGCGCGGGTGATCAACACGTCGATCTTCGTCAAGAATGGACCTTCGTTCGCCGGGCTGGGCATGCGCGGCGAGGGCTACACCAGCTTCACCATCGCCTCGCCGACGGGCGAAGGCTTGACGACCGCGGTGAGCTTCACCCGCGAGCGCCGCTGCACGCTCAAAGACTCTTTTCGCATCGTTTGATCTTAAGACCCGTGCTCTCTTCGCTGACGATGGTCGCTGTTGCGAGGCTCAATTCGGGCGCGTGGTGGGGTTAAGTGGATCTTCCTGGACCAGCGCTGGGTTTGCTCGAGCTCGAGTCGATCGCCCGCGGGATGGTGGTCGCTGACGCGCTGGTGAAGAAGGCCGCGGTTCGGATCTCTTTCGCCGAGCCGGTGAGCCCGGGCAAGTACCTGCTGATCTTCTCAGGCGCCCTCGCAGAGGTCGAAGAGTCCTTCAAGGCGGCGCAGTTCGCAGGTGGAGCGCTGGTGATTGACCGGCTGCTGTTGCCACAGCTGGCATCGGGCGTCACTCGCGCGTTGGATGGGAAGCCGGATCTGATGAGGCCAGGAGAATCGGTGGGAATCGTCGAGACCCATACTGTCGCATCGGCGATCAAGGCCGCCGATACCGCAGCCAAGCGCGCCAACGTGCGCATCACGCGGCTTCAGCTCGCGAAAGGCATCGGCGGAAAGGGGTACTTCACCTTGGCTGGATCCCAGGGTGACGTCGAAGCCGCGCTCGAAGGCGCCGCGGCATCGATCGAGCCCCACCTGCTGGTGACGACCGAGATCATCGAACGCCCACACCGCGATCTTCAAGGGCCAGTCTTTTGAAGTTGCGCGCATTCGCGCTCGGCGATCCTTCCGAGGCTCAGCGCGTGCTGGAAGTGTAGACGCTGAGCTTCAGAGAGCTCTGGTTGCATGATGGGGCCTCACCTTTGGCGTTCAGAGCCGGGCTGTCGATGTAGGCCCACCCAGAGCGCCCTTTGCCCAAGGGTGCCATTTCGTCCAGCTCGCCCCAGCCCACGCCATCGAGCATCAACGGCTTGGTCAGCGGCTGACCCTCTTTGTCGATCTCGGCGAGCCAGTATTCCCACGGCACGCGGTAGCTGTTGTCTGCGCCTGGTTCGCGTTCGTGATCCTGAGCGCGCATCACACCCCACCCTAACAAATAGCGATCGGGGCCGAGGACGGACAGCGTGGAGTAGGACAGGTAGTGGTCGGGATCGCTTTGAATCCAGCGAACGTCACCTTGTTGTTTTCCCTGCGCGTCCCACTGCACAAGGCCAATCTGGGTGGGGGGCGCGTCCGGGTATCCCTCGGGCTTCTTGGCCCCTGGGACGCCCACAATCAGTCCGAGAAAGCCACCGCCCGCGCGAGCGACGATCGAGGACGCCCCGCCTTTGTTGCGGATGCCGTCGAGGTTCAGATAGTGGAACTCATGCGCGGCGCCATCCTCCATCCGGAATATGTAGGCGCCGAGTCCGCCGGTCTCCTTCGCGTTGTAGTCGGTGCTGCACAGCGCTGCGAAC
>JANOHG010000634.1:0-6184 GCA_031406375.1 Archangiaceae bacterium
CGATCGCCATCATCGGGCTCGAGCGTCGATGCTCATTCTCGGTGATGGCCATCAACAGCCCGGCGCGATCATCCGGCAACCATCCTGATCCGTAACACCAGACGAGGGCGGAAGTCGTCTGCTTGAAGGTGCGGAAGACGCGCTCGATGCGGCCATTCGTCCAGGGATGCGCGGGGCGGATGAAGGACTGAGCGACACCGTGCCCGTCGAGAAACTCAGCAAGCTCAGCGCTGCGAAACTGCGGCCCATTGTCAGAGAGCAGCCGAATGGGCGCTCCGAATTTCTCGAATGCCCTGGCAAGGACGCGACAGACCTCGGCCGTCGTCGGCCAGCGGAGCACCTCGAAAGCGACGAGCCGGCTGCCGTGGTAGTCGACGACGCCCAGCACGAAGAGCGGAAAGAAGCCCAGCACCCAGACGAGAGTGAAGTCGACGCCCCACAGCTCACCCGCGCGCTTCACGCAGATGCGGCGTCGGCGCGCACGCCGGGCCTGCTCCAACTCGACGACGAGGTGCTGATTGCGGATGAGGATGCGGCGCACCGTCTCGCGGGCACCGGTGAAGCCCAGCACCCGCGCCGCGAGGTGGCGAAGCTGGCCGGTGCCCAGCAGCGGCTGCTCGACATGGAGGCGGACGAGCCGCTGTTCCAGGTGCGGAGCAGTCCGATTCCAGGCGCGGCAGCGGCGGACGCCTTCGAGGGGCGCTCCGGCTTCGAGTTGCCACAGCTCCAGCAGTCGGCGCAGCGACCTGCGCAGACGACGCTCGACGCGGGGGAGCCGGCGGCGCAGGCGCTCCAGCTTCACCGTCAGCCACAGCAACGCGCCGATGATGGACTGGAGCAAGTGCGAGGCGAGCTGAAAGGCGGAGGACATCCGCGCAGTCTGGCGCTGCTCGTGTCGCCAGCGCTCGACGCAGCAGCCAGTGCTGAGCAGTTGCTGGCAGTTTTTGCAAAAGATGAGCGGAAAGATCTCAAGGCGCTTACTGCGCGATAGGTGCTCGAAGCATGCGGTAGTGCGTCTCGAACGAAGATGGCGCTGGCGCTCTTGTGCGACCGTTTCGAGCGGCGAACCGAAGACGACGAGCTGATCGAGTTCGACGAAAAGTCGTCCCGGCGCCAAGTTGCGGACATCGGAGGCGTCTTGCGTCCGTTCGTCAGCGCGGACAGCTCTGGCCTCGGCATCGAGGGATATGCAGCAGACACGCCCGAGTATTTGCGTCGGCTCAACGAGATTGTTCAGGGCCGCAGACATGGCGTCGATGCGTTCACCGGGTGTACCGACCAGCACCCAGACCTGGCTCTCGGCGCTCGAGCGCGGTGACGCGCCGTCGATCGCTGACCGAATCTCGCAGATTCGTTTGGTTACCGCGGCACAGCTCAAGCCTCTCGCCGAGCAGTTACTGGCGCTGGATTCGCTGCAACTGGTGATGTCAGGGGAACCTTCGTTCATCGAGCCGGCGATAAAGGCAAATCGACTGCGCAAGCCCACCGCCCTGCGGGCTGCACATGAATAGCCAGGGGCGCAGTTCACCGCGGTGGGTGGGCTCTTTGAGTGCGAGGAACGCGCTCAGCGCCGCCATCACTCGTTGCGCAAGGCCAGCGCGGTACCAGTGAATCAGGCCGTCGAAGTAATCGACCCGGGCCAACGGGCGGGACTGTCGGGGCCGGGCAAAGAAGACCTCGTCGGGAGTCCGCCCACCCCTCAGTGATCAACAACTCTGGATCACACCCGACGTGGAGACGTGGAGCCCGCGCGCTTATAGAGATTGCGGCTGCCCGCTCGGGGGCGTGAGCCACTGCAGGGCGGCGTCGCGGTTGTCGAAGGTGCGCAGGGGCGACGTGAGGTTCCCCTCACGGGCGATGCGCTGGGCCTGGAGCCCGGCGATGGCGCTGATGACGATGCGCGCCGTCCGGGCCATGTGATGGCGCTGCGCGAGCTCGTTCAGCTCGGCGAGCGCGCCCACCAGCTCAGGTGGCAGGAGCTGGAGCTGCGTCTGGTCGACGAGGCACTTCCACCCCGGCCTCCTCGACGTGATGACCTCGCGCATGCGGCGCGCGTAGTCGTCAACATCTTCGCGGGTCGGCCTAGCGGGATAGACGACCTCCACGAGGTTCTCCTCGTCGAGCACGATGATCTCGAACGGCATTCCACCTCCAGTGTTCGAGCATGTCACAGATCGGTCGACATCTCGACGGACGCTGCGACTCGACGCGCCCGGCGGGGTTGCTGGTCTCGATGGCACGACATGTCGGCGAACCGGCCCGAATGAAAGCAGCGGGCGCGCAGGTTGCGCCGAGCGGTGCGTGAACGGACGACGCCCGCACTTGACCCGCCTTCCCGCCGGGTTCTAGGTTCCGCGCCCTTTTTCGGTTTCCCCGTGGCGGTACCCGTTGCTCCAGGCATCAATGACCCACCCTCGCTTGTCTTTACTCTTGTTGGCCGCGGCATTCGGCGCGCTGACGGGTTGCTCGCCGACCGCCTCCCAGTTCGATTGCGGCGACGGCGGCTGCAGCCTCGCCTGCTCAATGTCCGGCACCAGCTGCTCGGCCACGGCGCCGTGTTGCCCCGAGCTGGCGTGTCGCAACGGGTCTTGTGGCCCGGCCTGTTTCAACCTCGGCACCAGCTGCTCGGCAACCGAGCCTTGCTGTTCCGATCTCCAGTGCCGCGACGGTAAGTGCGGCCCAGCGTGTCTGCTCCTCGGCTACACCGGCTGCTCGGCAACCGCCCCTTGTTGCTCAGGGCTCACCTGTCACCCGGACGGCGTCTGTGTCCCCCCGTGTTCCGGCGCTGGCGGCACCTGCACGGGCCTGGGCACCTGCTGTTCGGGCTTCGCATGCAATACCAGCGGAGTCTGCGTGTGCGGCGCCGAAGGCGAAAGCTGTGGGGCGTCGGCACCGTGCTGCGCCGGCACGTCCTGTGACGGAACTGGACACTGCCGCGCTCCTTGTCCGCTACCGGTCGGAGCCTGTCAGCCATTTGGCGGCGCCTGCGCGGTCGATGGGGGCGATTGCTGTGCTCCGTCGAGCTGCAACGGGGGCCGCTGCACCGACCCCTCGACCGCGATTTCTTGCTCGGGAGAAAGTGCGCCCTGCGCGACCGGATCTGACTGCTGCGGAACGGTAGCCTTCGGCAGTCGGCTGGATTGCGTCGCAGTCGCTGACGGCGGCGGCATTTGCCACTTCGGTCAGCCGGGCGAGGTCTGCAACTCGACGCGTCAGTGCACGCCTGGCGTCGTATGCGTGGTTCCTCCTGATTCTCACGATGCTGGCCCGCTTGACAGCGGAATGGTTGGCGCTTCCGATGGTGGCGCTTCCGATGGTGGCGCTTCCGACGGTGGCGCTTCCGACGGCGGTGCTTCCGACGGCGGTGGCCCCGCTGAAACAAGCGGCGTCTGTACGCTGCTGCGCACGAACATCTCTTGCACGCTGTACACACCTGGCTGCGGCTTGGGCGACACCTGCAATCCCAGCAATTCCACCAACCAAGGATATGACCCGTGTTTCTACAAGGTCGTCGGGTCCAGCCTTGGCTACCGCGCCCAAGTCGCGATCTGCCGTGGCGGGGTTTGCGCCCCGCCCGCTGAAGGCGATTCTTGCAAGGTCGGTTGCGCCCAGACGGCCGGAGATCCGCGCAAGACCACCTGCCTGGCTTCCTACGATGGAACGGGACTCTGCATGCCCGCTTGCGCGTCCGACGCGGACTGCCGCACATCCTCTTTCTACGATTCCCGCCTCAGCAACGCACAGCGGGTGACGAACTTCTGCGTGAACTACGCAGGGGGTGCAGGCTGCCAGCCCGCGCTGTGTTTCATGGAAGGCGAAGCGGGTATGGACAACCCAGCGGTGCTCTACAAGCCCTGTGCGGATCACGCCAACACGTTGTGCCTTCCGCGCTACTCAGGCAGCGACAGCAACATCCTGGGCTTTTGCACCGCGGTCACTCCGAGTCCTGCGCCTACCGTCGGCAAGGCATGCGATCCCCGCGCCGGACGCGAGGCGCTCAACTCGCTCTGCGGTGCGGATGCCGTCTGCCTCGGCGGCCGATGCGCCGCGCTGTGCGATGCGGCGACGCTGGGCCGCGGCGGAACGCCGAAATGCACCAAGGACAAGACCTGCATTTCGCCTCAAGGCCTCGACCTGATTTCTGACTACCAATTTGGTGGCTGCGGCGACCCGTGCGATCCATTCACCGACCTCGAGCACTCAGGCTGCGTCAACTACTGCGGCGGGCCTTCGGCGCGCTGCAACTGGATCGTTGGCGATCCTCAAATCGGTGAACCCAAAGGTTATTGCGGTTCAGCAAATACCATCTCCACCCGAATTGGGCAGGCATGCGTTATGGGAGCGATTGACCCGTGTGAGGCCGGCGCTTATTGCCTATCGAGTTCCTCCGGCGGGCGCACGTGCACGCGCTTGTGCGACCCGACGGTCGGCGCCGGAACCCCGAGTGCTTGCCCGACCGGGAAGACCTGCACGGCTTTCCAGGGCTTCAAGAAATCAGGGTACTGCCGTTAACGCAGCCGGAGTCCACACTATGAATATTCGAAATTCGCTGATTCAACTTTGCTTCCTCGCGCTGTTCGCGTGCACCCCGAACATCGTCAGCTCTGAATTGCCGGCTGACGCTGGCAGCGACCGCGATGCGGGCACCGTCGATGCGGGCACCGTGGACGCGGGTACCGTGGAAGCAGGCACCATCGACGCCGGACCTGTGGACGCGGGCACCGTGGACGCCGGCGCCGGCCCCTACCCCTCAGGCCCTTACGGCGTGAGCGTTAATCGCACCATCCAGAATTTCACCTTTCCTGGTTACGCGTCGGCAGGCGTGGGCGTGAAAATCAACACGCTCCCGAAATTGAACAGCCTGGATCTTCAGGCGATGCGCAACCTGGTGCGTGAGGATGGGAAGCGGTTCCGGTTTCTGCTGCTCGACATCAGCGCAGGGTGGTGTGCGCCGTGCAACGAGGAGGCGCGAGATCTCGGACTTTATGGGTCGAAGTCTTCGCTGCCCTTGAACTGGCTGAACCGGGGCGGACTCTTCATGACCGTCCTCGTCGAAGGGTACAACCAAAGCACCCACAGTGCGCCGGTCGCCGCCGACATCGAGACCTGGGCCAATCAGCACGGGGTGCAAACGACACTGGTGATCGACCCGATGCAAAAGCTGATCATGCAGGGCATTAACCCCTCGGCGTTCCCGACGAATCTGGTCATCGATCTGCGGACGATGACGATCGTCGCCGCCTGGTACGGGTTGGACACCACGTATCAAAAATGGGAAGCGGCGCTGAATGGGCCGTGACTACCGGTGCGTGGCGCTGGTCGCCGGGATGCTCGCGTCTTGCGCGACCACAGCGGTGTCCAATCAATCCCAGGCCGCTTTCAACCTTCCTGACTTCGAGCTGAACTCGGTCGAGGGCGACCCGGTTCGCCTGTCCGAGTATCTGGGCCGCGATGTGGTGCTGCTGGCGTTCTGGGCGACATGGTGTGGGCCCTGTAAGGCTGAGTTGCCCCACCTCGATCGCATCTACCGCACGAACAAAGAAAAGGGCTTCACCGTGTTGGCCATCTCGATGGACGAACCTTCGACCGCGACACAAGTCGCCCCCTACGTGCACGAGAACGGTTTTGTCTTCGAAGTGTTGCTCGACCCCAACGGCAAGGCCTCGAATCTTTACAACACCCACAAGACCGCTCCGTACACGGTGCTCATCGGGCGGAATGGGACGATCGTCAGTGAGACGAGCGGTTTCGAGCCGTCGTCGCTGGAAGCGCAGATCGACAAGCTTTTGGCCGCACGCCTGCCATGACGCTCACGCTTGCTCTGCTGCTCGGCGTGATCGCCGCAGCAGAGCCCCCAGAGTCCCTCGTCGCTGAGATTCCGGATGCGGGCTCCGACGCGCTGACGGCACCCGTAGCTCCCGCTCCCGTTCCCGCGGTGGTGGCGGTTCCGATGCCGCAGCCCGTGGTTCCAGCGCGCCTCGAGAGGCCGGCGCGCATTCAGCTCTCCGAGTCGCTGAGCAGCTCATACCACTTGGACAATGGCAACATCGCTCCACGCGCCTCGCTGGCCTACGACCCGACGGGCAGCAACTACTTCGACTGGCTCAACAAGCTGCAGCTCGATGCCTCGTGGGACAATTTGACCGCGCAGCTGCGCGTCGACTCTGCGCTGTTTCTCAACGCG
>JANOHG010000791.1:0-2408 GCA_031406375.1 Archangiaceae bacterium
CGCCAGCCCGCCCGGCAGGAACCCCACGAAGGATCGCGCGATCCGGATCAGCCGCGCCGCCATGCCGCCACGGGTCATCACCGTGCCCGCCGCGACGAACAACGGAATCGAAAGGAAGACGTTCTTGGTGGTGAGGCCTTCCATCTTGTTGATGATCCGAACGAGCTTGTCGGGGTCCACCCCTTCGCCCAGCACCAGCGCGAAACACAACAACGTGGCGACGCCGACGACGACGAACAACCGCGCGCCCGTCAGCAGCAACGCCAGCACGGCCAGCAAGACGACCAGCGTCACGGCTTGTCTCCCTTGGTCTGAATCTCAAGGCCGAGCATCCGCAGCGCGTCGTCCTCTTCGACCGTTCCGCGAAAGCCGGCCATCGCCTGGGCGAAGAACCTCACCGCCATCAACAGAAAGCCTAGCGGCAAACCGAAGAACGCGACCCACTTCGGAATCGCGAGCGCGGGGAAGATCCCTCCCGCACCGTCGGTGTCGGCGAAGTCGCGAAAGTGATCGCGAAGACTGACGACCGCCAGCCCAGCAAGCGCGAGGCAAAACGCGGCGGTGAAGAAGTTTCCCGCTGCCTGCACGTAGGGAAGCGCGCGCCGCGGCCACAGTTTGCTGCCCAGATCGAGCGCGAGGTGCCGGCGGTGCCGGGTCGCCATGCTCGCTCCGATGATTCCCACCCAGAGCGTCAGCACCAACCCCAGCGTTTGGCTCCACACCAACCCGTTGGGCAGCACGACCAGAAACACGCGCAAGCAAACCCAGAGACCCGCTGCCAGCAAGGAACCCTGGATCCACGTCTTGGTGGGCGACATCGGATTCGCTCGCTGCCGCATTCGCAGCGCGGTGGTGCAGACGATGACGGCGATCGCTGCCCACGCAAACCGGGCGACCGGTGAAAACTCGCGAGATGCCACCCGATGAACGACATCGAAGAACACCACGATGCCCATCACGCTCATCGCCACCGCGACGAATTGTTGCTCGACCCGGTACACCCTGTCCGCGAAGCTCATTTCGCTTTGCCGGCTCTGAACTCTGCCAGGCCCTTCTGTACTTTCGCGTACAACGCCTTCTCACCTTTTGACGCGGTTTTCATGTAGTCGGCGCGGGCCTTCTCACCAATCTTGGCGAACGGAAGGCGCTCGGCATCGGTGAAGACGTTCACCTTCACCCCCATCTCTTCGAGGTTCTTCAACAGAATCGGATTCATCGCGCGAACCCTTTTGCGAAGGCCACCTTCAATCGCGGCCGCAGCCACTTTCAGCGCGTCTTTCACGTCCGCAGGCCACTTGTCGTAAGCCTCCTTGTTGAAGACGATCGCCGCCGGTTGGTAGATGTGGTTCGTGATCGCATAGTTGGTTGAGGCGGTGTGCCAAGAGGCAGCGAAAAGGTAGAGCGCTGCCTGGTCGTACCCGTCGACGGCTCCCGTCTGCAGAGCGGTAAGCGCTTCGGTGGTCGGAATTGGAACCGGTGACGCACCGAAGGCCCGGTACATACCGAGGTGAATCGGGTTTTCCTGGCTGCGCATCTTCTTGCCCTTCAAATCGTCGGGAGTGCTGACCTTGAACTTGCCGCCGAACGATCGGTAGCCGTTCTCGCTCCAGAAGGCGAACACCAGGCCGCGCTCAGCGCAGTACTTTTCGATGTCGGTTTGAACGACCTTCGACAGTACGTAGTCGGCCTCTTCGAGCCGGTCGAAAAGGTACGGCAGCTCGAGCACGTTGAATTCGGGAACCTGGGATGCAAGCGCTCCGGTCGAGGCCCCAACCGCCTGGATCTGACCGCGCTTGGTCGCCAAAACCGTGTCGTTCTCGTCGCCGAGTGTGCCCCCAACGAACAGCTTTACTCTCAGCTTGCCATTCGCCCCGGCCTCAGCCTGCTTCTTGAAGTCCTGCAGCGCCTCTGCCCAGGGGCTGCCGTCGGGAGCCGCGGTCGCAAGCTTGATGGTGACCTCGGGCTCAAAGGCCTTGGTGGGCACCGGATCCGCTGCATGAACGGCGAACGCAACGCTGAGGAAGGCAAACGTGAGCACGGGCTGGATTGAACGCATAGACCGTCGTTCTACAACGGGGTCGGGCTAGCGGGTGGCGATCTTGGCGATGAACAACAGGATGCATGAACCCACCAGCGCCACGCCAAAACTGTAGAAATTGAAGCCCGTTACGCCGTAGTTGCCAAAATAGTTGAAGATCCACCCGCCGACCACCGAGCCGACGACGCCGACGAGGATGTTGGTTAGCAGTCCCATTCGGGCTTTGGTGCGCATGATCATGCTTCCCACCCATCCAGCCACGCCCCCTAAAACGATCCACGCGAAAATTCCCATCGACGTCTCCTTGATCCGAAAAGCGCGACCTTCATCATAGCGTTGAATTCTTCCGATTCGAAGCTCGACGCCAACG
>JANOHG010000815.1:0-3273 GCA_031406375.1 Archangiaceae bacterium
GGAGGAACCAGCAGCCGAGGCGTTATTGACAGGTGAAGAAGAATCATCACCGAGTGATCAACAGCTCGGCGACGTGTCGGAGGCGGCTGTCGCAATTGCAATCTCGAAGCGGGGCTCGTCTCAGGCCTCGTCGCGGCCGGCTGTGCCGCGGCATTTTTTGCCGTGCTCGCCTGGCGGGGGACCTTTGGTTGGGGCGACGTGAAGCTGGTTGGGGCAGTGGGAGCCGTCTTTGGCTACCCGTTGATCATGGGCGCGCTCCTTTTCATTTCACTTGCAGGGGCGTTGCAGGCGATCGTCGCGCTCATCTGGCAGGGTGCGGTGTGGGATACCTTGCGCGCTGTTGGGTCGAGGTGGGGTAAGCGACTGAAGCTTTCGAAGGGCGGGGTGGTGGATGTTCCAGCGCGCCACATTCCCTACGGGGTAGCGATTGCGCTGGGCAGCTTCTGGGCGATGTGGTGGGACAAGTCGAAGGGTTAATGCGACAAAAACAAGCAGCCTGTGTCTCGTCGTCAGAGGTGAGTCGAATGCGTCTTTCTGGTCTGGCCGCGGTTTTCCTGATGCTTTCCTCGTCCCTGGTGTTCGGGCAGGAAGGAGGCAACATCAGCCTCGGCGTCGGCACGCAGAAGGTGATCACCGTGGCCGGGATTCAGCGCATCGCGGTCGGCGATTCTGCGATCTCCGACGTGAAGACGCTTGGCAACAACCAAGTGCTGATCATCGGCGTCGCTGAAGGCAAGACGACGCTGCTCATCTGGAAGGCCTCGGGCCAGCGGATCAGCTACCTCGTCTCAGTGCGGAAGCAGGACCCGAACGAGGTGATCAGCGAGCTCAAGAAGCTGTTGGGTGAGATCGAAGGCGTCACCGTTCGGATGGTCGGCGATCGCATCTACCTCGATGGTCAGGCGTACACCCAGGCGGATGCAGATCGCGTCGATCAGGTCGTCAGCCTCTATCCGAACGTGAAGAGCTTCGTGAAGATAGCTCCCAACGCGAAAAAGCTGGTGGCGCAGAACCTCAACGCGGCGTTTCAGAAAGCGGGCCTGAAGAACGTGCAGGCCAACGTGGTTGGCTCGACGATCTTTCTCGAAGGTTCGGTCGAATCGCAGCAGGACTTGCAGAAGGCCGAGCTGATCACCAAGGCGATTGGCGAGAAGGTCGAAAACCTTCTCGTGGTCGGAATTAAGCGAATGATCCTAAGCGAGGTGCAATTCGTCGAGATCCGCCGCGATTCGAAAGATCGTTACG
This sequence comes from Archangiaceae bacterium, assembly GCA_031406375.1. Lineage (GTDB taxonomy): Bacteria > Myxococcota > Myxococcia > Myxococcales > Myxococcaceae > JAGSPQ01. The sequence continues at coordinate 1,246 of JANOHG010000815.1, forward strand.
GCATTCGCTACCCCACCGACATCTCGGGCAACACGAGCGCGAACTTCAACTTCAGCAAGGATCTCTTTCCGGGAACTTTCGCCGAAGGCGCCTCGGCCTACCGCATCGGCCTTTCTGCCGGAATGGCGATTGGCTTTCAAAACAACGACGGCTACGGGCGGTTGCTCGCACAGCCCAAGTTGGTGTGCGCCAGCGGTGAGAAGGCCGAGTTCATCTCGGGCGGCGAAGTGCCGATTCCGCTGATTACCAACAGCCAGTTCACCGTTGAATACAAGCCCTATGGGGTGATTTTGAAGCTGCGGCCGACCGCGGACCGAAGCGGGAACATCCAGACTGAGGTCGAGGCAGAAGTCAGCGAACTCGACCTGTCGGTTGCCGTTTCGATCGGCGGCTCAGCGTCGGTGCCTGGATTTCGAAAGCGCTCGGTGAAGACGAACGTCACTGTGCGCCATGGCGAGACGATTGTGCTGTCGGGGGTGTTCAGCCACGACGAGCAGAAGCAGGTGAGCAAGTTGCCTGGTCTGGGCCACATTCCGATCATCGGAGAGCTTTTCAAGAACCGCGCGTTCGACTCGAGCAAGCGCGAGCTGGTGATCTTCGTAACCCCGCGAATCGTGAACCCCGACTCAGACAAGATCCGCACCATCATCGAAGAGGTGAAGAGTCGCTATAAGCAAGCCCGTGGCGAAGTGAACTTCGGGATTTTCGATTGAGTTGATCGACAGCGGTCGCCCGATCCGGCTGCTCGGGTAAGATTCTCCATTTCTTTCCAATGCTTGGAGCCGGTTGGCGCGCGTTGTTAAGATGCGGGCCATGTTTTTGATCACCCTCGTGGAGAAGGGCGGCGGCGGCGGCAAGTCGTTGACGTTCGAAAAGGCGGAAGTGACGATCGGCCGCCTTGCTGGCAACGACATCGTTCTGGGCAAGGGCAACGTCTCGAAGTACCACTCGCGCTTTGTCCTCAAGGACGGCAAGTACATCGTGGTCGACATGCAGTCGACCAACGGCACGTTCGTCAACGGCAAGAAGATCGCAGCGCCGCAGGTCGTCAAGCCAACCGACAAGATCTACATCGGCGACTACATCATCAACGTCGAGGCCCCGCCTGAGGATGAGCAAGCGGAGGGCGAGCAGGAGTACGCCGACGCCGACGACGGCGAGGGCGAAGAGGCCCCTGCCGATGAAGAGTATGCCGAAGGCGCAGAGGATGAGCCCGCCGAGGAAGAATACGAGGAAGAAGTCGCCCCTGCGAAAGCGACCCGCGCTCCGCCCGAGAAGCAGCAACGAATGCCCGCTTCGATGGCCAACGCGCTGTCGAAACGCAAGAGCAAGGTGGATCCCGCGGTTGAGGCGTACGCCCAGCTGCAGAAGGACATCCACGATCGGCTGATTGAGTACCTCGACCTTCGCCGCCTCGACATGGATAGGTTGGGCGACGAGGAGCTGTGGCGGCGCACCGAGAAGGCGATTCGAGACATTCTCGATCAGATGGATTCTGACGGAGAGCTTCCGGAAGAGATCGATCACGAGGGCCTCCTCACCGACGTGCTCAACGAAGCGTTGGGCCTGGGCCCGCTCGAGGCGTTCCTTGCTTCCGATGAAATCTCGGAAATCATGGTGAACCACGCCAACCAAATCTACATCGAGCGTCGCGGCAAAATTACTCTCAGCGACAAGATCTTCTCGTCGAACCAGGCGGTGCTGGGGGTGATTGAGCGCATTGTCGCTCCGATCGGCCGCCGAATCGATGAGTCGAGCCCGCTGGTCGACGCCCGCTTGAAGGACGGAAGCCGCGTCAACGCGATCATTCCCCCGCTCGCGCTCAAGGGCCCGTGCATCACGATTCGGAAGTTCAAGCGCGACGCGCTGAAGATCGAGGAACTGATCAAGTACAAGACGCTGACTGCCCAGATGGCCGAGTTCCTCGAGATGTGCGTCAAGGCGCACAAGAACATGGTGATCTCGGGCGGCACGGGTTCGGGAAAAACGACGACGCTGAACATCATCAGCTCGTTTATTCCCGACGAC
>JANOHG010000818.1:0-7120 GCA_031406375.1 Archangiaceae bacterium
GATTCGCGCCCGTGACGGAGTCAAAGCAGCCAAGGCGATGCGGGCCCACGCAGCCACCGCACTACGAAAAGGGGAAGAGACATGAAAGTTGGTTTCGTCGAAACGATGCGTGGAACAGTGAAGGCCGAAGACGGCAGCGAATCGAAGCTCGAGTTCGAGGTGCACGCGCACGCCGAGCACCTTCGCAAGTTCCTCAAAGACGGGCAGACGCTGCTGCGGGGTCTCATCCGCGCCGCGCCGTACGCGGTCGAGGTACCGGCGACGGGGCAGCTGACGATCGACCTCCCTCGTTCGCTGACCTACCGGGTGGACTTCGAAGCCAAAGGCGTTCGCTACCGGCTTGAAGGAAAGAAGACGCCCAGCCTGCTGTCGCCGATTCGCTCGATGACCCAGATGCCCGTGGTGCTGAAGACCGAAGCGGGCAAAGAGCTCGCGCGCGGGCAGATGACTTTCGCGCTGAGGGAACTGGGCGGCTTCCTCGCGTCATGGTTGCCGTTTCACGCCGCACCGCGGCTGTCGCTGGACGTGAGACGCCGGCTGCTCGAGCGCCAGGCGATGAGCAAGTGAGCTTCTTTTCGTCTTCCGAGCGCGCGATTCTTCGTGCGCTGGCCGACGCCGCGCTGCCTCCGGGCCGTTTGTTGCCCGCGGCATCGGACAGTGCGCTCGATCGCTGTGAAGCAATGTTGAAGAGTTTGCCCAAGCCGATGGGCACCAGCTACCGCGCGATGTTGTGGTCACTCGAAACGGGTGCTGCGCTGCGCTTCGGCAGCCGGTTCTCTTTGCTTCCTTTGGGCCGAAGGTTACGGGTGCTCGACGCGATGCACGCGACCGAAGCGACCCGACTGGTGGTGCGCGCGCTGCTCACGCCGCTGAAGCTCGGCTACTTCGATGATCCTGCAATCTACTCCGCGCTCGGCTGTCGCTACAGCGTCGAGACTCCGAAGACGGAACAGCCCCCTCGCTGGCAGCAGCAGGTCACCCGTGCCAGCACGCTTTCGGCAGACGAATCTTTGGACTGTGATGTCGTCGTGGTCGGCACGGGAGCCGGGGGTGCGCCGATCGCCGCGCGGCTCGCAGAGGCCGGGCACGCGGTGCTGCTGCTGGAAGAAGGCGAGCAGTTCACCCGTGCCGACTTCACCGGCCGTCCGGTCGAGATGATCAAGAAGCTGTACCGAAAAGGTGGCCTCACCGCTTCCGTCGGCAATCACTTCATCCCGATTCCCGTCGGAAAGGGCGTTGGGGGAACCACGCAAATCAACTCGGGTACCTGCTTTCGTGTCCCCGAGAAGACCCTGGTCGGATGGCAGCGCGAGTTCAATCTCACCGAGCTGACCTCTGCGTCGCTCGACCTGTACTACTGCGCGGTCGAGAAAGAGATTGGGGTCGCAGTCAACACCGCCCAGGCGCTTGGCGCCCCGGCACGGTTGATCGCTCGAGGCTGCGACGCGCTCGGCTACTCGCACCACCCGCTGAGCCGCAACGCTCCAGAGTGTGATGGCCAAGGCCTATGCTGCTTTGGCTGCCCAACCGGCGCCAAGCGCAGCACCAACGTCTCATACGTTCCGCGCGCGCTCGAACGGGGTGCGCAGTTGCTCACCGGCTTCAAGGTGACCCGCGTGCTGACCGAAGGCGAGCGCGCCGTGGGCGTCGAAGGCATCGCCGAAGGAAAAAAGCTCACCGTCAAAGCCAAGGTAGTGGTGCTCGCCTGCGGCACCCTGCACACCCCGCTGTTGCTGCTTTCCAACCAACTCGCCAACACTTCTACGATGGTGGGCAAGAACCTCTCGATTCATCCGGCAGCTGCTGCGGTCGCGATATTCGACGAAGAGGTGAATCCCTCGAGCACCGTGCCGCAGGGGTACGCCATTGATCACTTCAACGCTGAAGGGCTGATGTTCGAGGGCGGCACGATTCCGCTCGAGCTCACCGGCGCGACGCTGGCCGGGTTCGGCCCGTCGTACGTCGCCGCGATGGAACAATTCAGCCGATCGTTTGGGTTTGGGTTCATGGTGAAAGACACTTCGCGGGGTCGGGTTCGCGTCGGCGCCGACGGCGAGCCGGCAATCACCTATTGGGTCAATGAACATGATCAACGGCTGATGCAGCGGGGTTTCTCGATTCTCTCGCGCGTGTTCTTCGCCGCTGGAGCGCGGCAAGTACACCCGGGCGTCGCGGGTTGGGAAACGCTTCGTTCCCTGGCCGACGTCGAGAATTTCGAAGCAGCCAGGCTTGAAGCGCGGCAGTTCGACATCACCGCGTACCACCCGCTCGGCACCTGCCGAATGGGCAAGAATCCACACACCTCGGTGATCGACTCGAATCACGAGACCCACGACGTTCACAACCTCTACATCTGCGACGGCTCGTCGATGCCTGGATCTCTGGGCGTCAACCCCCAACTGACAATCATGGCGATGAGCTTGCGCGCGGCAGACGCGGTCGATCGCCGGCTCGCCACAATCTGACATCGAGTGAATGGTTGACGAGACTGTCGGCGTCGGAAAGTGTCCGCTTGCATTCTTCATTGTTCACCCTTCCCAAGGAGTCGTCATGAAGCTTCGCTGCTCGCTCGTTGTTGCCGCTATCGCGATGTTCTCGACTGGCTGTGCAAGCAAGTACTTCATTCAGAAGGAGGCCTATACCGGCGTGAAGAAGGTCGCGCTCGTACAGCACACGATCAACCCCCACGCCCTGCTTGGCACCGCGAACTCCGACGAGGCGAAGACCGCGACGATCGAAAAAAACTTTGAAGTGATGAGCAAAGAAATGGCGTCATCCTACGCAGTGACTCCGCTGGCCGAGATGGTCGCCAACCCGGCATACACCGGCGCAGGCGGTAAACCGGCTTGGGACGGCTTCTATTCTGCCAAGGGCGCGATGTTCTTCTCGCCCGACGAGGACAGCCTGAGATCGGCGAGCATCCCCGCTGAAACGGCGAAGAAGCTTTGCGAAGGGCTCGGCGTCGATGCCGTCGCGGTGATTTACGAGAGCTGGGGCCTCGAGTCCTACGCGATGGGGTTCCGCGGCAAGTCGCGCAATGGCTACATCATGAACATGTTTGACAAGAACGGCACCAAGGTCTGGGGCGATGTTGTCTGGGGCGTTTCGGAAGAAGGCATGGCGCTGGCGGCCGGAATCATCGCGACCGACCTGCCGACCTACGTCCTCAACAACGGCCAGGCGTTCACCGCTGCGCTGAAGGAAGCCAACGAACACATCGAAGGAAAATAGCTCGCGACACCGGTTTCGCTCGTCTGTGAGTGAAACGTGATTGGGAACGCGGTCGAAGACGATTCAAGGGTACGCGGTGAAAAGCGCACCCGAGATCATTCTCAGAGTGCGGTGGAATCCGCATCCTTCTCGCCGTCGAAATATTCGACCTGCGTTCCCTTCTTGAAAATGAACCGCTTGGCATTGGCGCCGACGCCGACCATCGCGGCGACCTTCTCCGAGTCGGGGTACTCGACGAGGTCGACGCCCAGCGTGGCAGACATGCCGATGTATACCATTGGCTCGGAGCCATCGTTGACCAGCTGGTGCGCGGGGCCACCGGGAGGAAACGACACGTAATCCCCTGCAGAAATCGCCGTCAGCCCTTCAGGCGAGCGCACCTTTCCCTTGCCCGAGATGACGAACATCGCCTCTTCGGCCACGTGGTGCGAATGAAAGGGAAACGACTTTTTGCCTGGTAGCAGCTCCCATAAACCGCAGGTGAGCTTCTCTCCGCCCAGCGGCTTTCGGCGTTGGCCGAAGGCGCCCTTCGTCATTGCGTCCACCCACTGCACTTCGGCTGTTCGAACGATTTTCATCGCGCCGGTATATCCAAGAACGCGGGTAGCTTCAGACGCGATGGGTGTAGCCGACGGAACTGCTGTGTGAGCTCAGCCTGGATTGTCGAGCGCCTTCAAGCGCGTCATCTCGCGTTCGACCTGGTTGAGCAAATCTTGTTCCTGCAAGTGCCACCGCGATTTCGAACGATCGGCCAAAGTCCGCCGGGCCCGGGCGGCAATGTATTCGAGGTCCTCGATCGTTCCCGCTTGCGGTGGAGGGAACGGCGCTGGCGAAGCTTCTGGGCTATCCGTCACTTGTTCATCGATGCGGATCCTCAACGTACTGAGATCCAACACGAAGTGACCGCCATCACGTCGCGCGGTGCCAACGCGCACCAGCTCTTGAGATCCATCAGGTCGGGCGACCTCGACGACGACAGGAAGGTCGATCATTTCATTCGTCCTCACCATGCGATCCTGGCTGGCTGGCGACCCGCTTCGCCCGCGGCGCCGACATCGCCCAAAGCGTGTCCAGACAGTTGAGTGCGGGTCGCATTTTTTTCAGTTCCTTGTTCAGGGTTTCTTCACTTCCACGAGATGGCGTAGTCGACGTCCATCAGGCCGAGCTTCTCAGCGCGCACGCTCACGTCCTCGCAGCCCAGCGCGCGAAGCACCGCCAGAAAGACACCCTCGTGGTAGGTGTGCGGCATGAAGTCGCGCCGCACCTTGAAGAGGCACGCGGTATCCGACAGCACCACCGTCTCTCGGGTGCCGTAGCTGACTGCGGTTTTGTAGGCGATGGGAGCAGCACGCACCAGTCGCTTCGCCTCGCCCGCAGACACGGTCACCAGCGTGCGCCCGACGGGCGTGGCGAGAAAGTCATCGATCGCCTGCTCGCCCAACCTGAGCATCGCGCCGTCGAAGCCCATCGAACGCTCCTCCAGCAACTTCGCAGCGGTGAACGCGGCGGGCAGAAACGTGGAAATCGGGTAGTTGAAGAAGTCGACGTACTTCTTCTCGACCAGCATCGCCTGCACCTGCAGGTGGGCGTCGATGCCGAGCAACACCTTGGCGGCAGAAAGCAGTCCGTTGAAGAACATCCCTTTGCAGGTGTCTTCAGCCGTCGCCATTCGAAGCCGATCGCTCAGATCCGCGATCGACAGGTCGGGCGGTAAAACCACCCGGCGAAGAGGATGAGTCACCTGAACCGCCGAAGTACTGAAGTACGCCATCGCACCTCCTAAATTCGAATCAACTGCGCGCCATAGTGCACAGCTCAAAGAGGCAGGGCACCTGGGCTCCACCGCCGCGCCGGAGCACCGGTTGCTCGTGGGCGTTGCCCGAGATCGACTCGAGAATTCCCCCGGCACCAGTGTCGGCGCGGACCACCATCGCTCCGGCGCCATCGCCGAAGACGTACATCGAGAGAAAGCCCGAAAGGCGCTTCCCCTCTGCGAGCTCGAACTCCTCGGCATAGACGCGCCGGTCGATGAACGCCGAAGCAAAGGTAACCGCAAAAAATCGCGCCCAGGTCGCTGGCGGCGAGGTTCGCCATCTTCAGCGCGGCTACAACCGCTAACTCAGCCGTGTCGCAGTTCGAACGGGGCCCGGTGGTCGGTCGAATCGAACGCCCACGCTCGGAATCAATCTCACACAGAAAGCGGCGTTCGACGATTCCCGTCTTCTCGCGAATCATCTCGGCGCTCGAACCCGGGATCGCCAGCGCCATCGTCTCGTTGCTCACGACCTGCGCGGGGACGAAGTCTCCGACGCCAACGACTTTCACCCTCGCAGCCATCAAGCCTCCGCGAGGTGCTTCTCAGCAATCAGCGGCCCAATGCCAAGCCGTTGTTGTTTCTCGATGTGGTTCCGTCGGCATGATTCAGTAATGAAACATACGATTGTGTAATTTCGCTCACTTTTCCCACCACAACAGGTCGTAGTTCGCTATCGAATAGCCGATAGTTCATTTCTGAATGAGATCCGCCGCAGCCGATCGCAAGTCACTGACTGTTCCTGTGCATTGTCAGCCGGAGCTTGCGGGGTGTTGGTCGATCAACCTGACCGAAGACGGGATGGGGTTGGTGGCGCGACCTCGGGGCAACACCGACGGCCCGTTCGAAGGCGAGGGCGTGGATCTCAATTTCCCGTTGCCTTCGGGTGAGCGGATTCGGGTTCGCGCGGTGGTGCGATGGCGGCATGAATCGAATCAACCGGACGAAGGTTCGACGACGTCGCTGGGAGTGCGGTTCGAGACGTTCGAGGGAAATGGGAAGCTCGAGCTGCGGCGGTTTTTGGCGGAGCATCGGCTGCGGGTGGTGGTAGCGGGCGCGCCACGGGGGCTCGAGCGGGCGCTCGAGTTGGCGTTTCGAACGGATGTCGAGCTTCTGTTCAGTGGAGATCCTGCGAAGGTCGAGACGCTGCTCGAGCGAGGGGATATCGCGGCGGTGCTGTTGTGCGGAGAGGACGACTACCAGGCAGTGGCGTTGGCGCAGCTGATCGAGAGTGCGTCGCAGGACGCGACACTGCATTTGGGTCGACCACCCGAGCTGAAGCCGCGAATCGTTTTTGCGGCGCGGGCGGCGCCTGAGCGGGTGGTCGAGCTGTTCAACAGTCGAGCGGTGGATCAGGCGTTGCCACCTGATGCGCCAGTGGCCCAGCTGCGTGATGTGGTGCTGGCTGCGTGTCGGGCGCATTCGGTGCGACTGCAGCAGCAGCGGATGTCGATCGAACTCGAGCGGTTGTTGCGAGATCGCGCTCGGCCTCTGCTGACAATGGCGCAGGGAGTCGAAGGGCCTGGCTTCACCAGCGCGCGAATGCAGGAAGTGATCGCGGCGGTGCGGCAGGTTGCTCCATACAAAGTAACGGCTCCGGCGTCTATATGGTGCGTCAACTCGCCCCCTGGCACGAAAACCTCGGCAAACGGCAGGTCAAATCTCCAAAAGTTTACGTACGCGATTCAGGATTGCTCCACCATTTGCTCGGCATCACCAGTGAGAGCGCGTTGCTCGCGCACCCGAAATGCGGCGCATCCTGGGAAGGCTACGCCATCGAGGAAGTGCTCAACGCAGTGCAGCCTGACGACGCCTATTTCTGGGCCACCTTCCAAGGGGCGGAACTCGATCTATTGCTCTTCAAGAACGGCCGGCGGCTCGGCGTTGAGGTGAAGAAAATGGATGCTCCCAGGCTTACGCCTTCCATGCGTATCGCGCTGGCGGACTTGAATCTCGAACAACTCGTCGTGCTCTATCCTGGTGCGAAAGCCTATACGCTGGCCGAGCGCGTTCGCGTGGTGCCTATATCCAGACTGGCGGAAAGCGACGCGCACGACATTTTTCCGCGGCCGCGAG
>JANOHG010000887.1:0-1508 GCA_031406375.1 Archangiaceae bacterium
AGAGCAGCCCTTCAAGGGAAACACGTTCGGCAAGCTCGTCGTCGAGATCACCACCAAGCAACCCCCGCCGCTTCCCGCCTGTACGCGCGCCGGAGAACTGATTCCGCCTCGGTTGATCAGCATCGTCAACAAGTGCCTGCAGAAGCGACCCGAAGACCGCTGGAACAGCTCGGCCGAGATGGTGGCTGCGCTCGAGCCGTTCGTTTCGATGACGGCAGCGGCTCAAGTGGAGGAATCCGAAGAGCTCAGTGCAGGCCCTCGGTCTGAACGGACGCCTCAGGTGATTGTGGCTTTTGGAGTTGCGCTGCTGCTGGGGGCGATCGGCTTCTTCGTGGTTCGCCCGCCACCCGCCGAAGCAGTCGTCGCTGAGCCGCCTGGGCTGGCGGTTCCGGCCCCTGCCGCGGTCGCCGTGATGACGGTGACGCTCGAGATTTCAAGTCGCCCCGAGGGAGCGCAGGTGACTCGCCTCGACACGAATCAACTGCTCGGTGTCACGCCACTGAAGGTCGAGCTCGAACGCCGTGAAGCGCCCATCGAAGTTCAGGTCGAACTGGCGGGTCATTACCCCACCCGGCGGCAGGTGATGCTCACCAACAACGCGTCGCTGTCGGTGGATTTGACTGGCGGCGCCTTGGGGACTGGGGCGAACAAGCAGCCTGAGCAGAAGCCCTAAAAGAAGGCGCCGCGGAATGGTGAGGTGGATCCGTGCAGCGACTGAGCATGGCTCGCGCCCGACGAAGAGCGTTCCGCGTTGGATTGCGTGGATGGCGGCAGTGTTTGCGGAAGGCACCTGGCGCTTCTTCGGGCTGAAATCAGCGCCGTTCGCGACCAAGACAGCGATTGCGCTGATGGGTCAGGAAATCACGCTCAACGACGCAAAGGCGCGGCAGGAACTTGGCTACGAAGAAAAGATGGTGCGACCAGGAAATTCTGGTCCGATGAGAGGGGACATGAGTTAGCACCCTGAAAATCGGTATGTCGTCCCTCGGGTGCGAATCCCGACCGGTCAAAGCCACAGCCCGGCGAACCGGAAGCGAGCCTTGCGAGAAGGTGCGGCGCAAAGAGAAGGTCGAGCTCTCCGACCTTCTGGAGAACTCCTCTCCGATTCCACCTTGTAGATCGCGTGTGGATTGTCTTCCACGGCCCGAATCGCTCCGGCAAGTCCCTCCAGGGGACGCCCGTTCTGGCGATGTAGAAGATGGCATTCATCAAGGTCCGATTCGGAAGCAGAGGAGGCCTGCCCCGACGGCCCTTCTCGGGAGGAAGCAAAGGGGCAAGGCGATTCCATTCTTCGTCGCTCAGTTCGTGGCGATGCATCGACGAGCGTGGATCAAACTTTTGACCCGCTCGCAACCTGGATCTCCGCGCGCGTTCTGGAGCCGATTCGTCGGCCCCATATCAACAAGAGTGATCAGCCAAGACCGCGCTGGTCCAATATGAGGACACGCTCTAGTAGCTCCGCACAGTGATGATGACCGGTTGGTGCCGCTCCCACTAGGGATGAACGT
>JANOHG010000918.1:0-3514 GCA_031406375.1 Archangiaceae bacterium
GGCCAGCAGGTCGAGGTCTCCCTGCCCTACCTCCCCGGGAGGAACTACCGGGGCAAGGTCGCCTTCATCCACCCCTCGCTCGATGCGAAGACCCGGACCGGGAGGATTCGCATTGAGCTGCCCAACCCACAGCTCGTGCTCAAGCCGGACATGTACGCAAGCGTTCGCTTCGCGATGGGAGGCAAGCCGGCGCTCCAGGTCCCCGAATCTGCGGTCATCTATACCGGCCCACGCCGGCTCGTTTTTGTGGACCTGGGTGAAGGTCGGCTGCGGCCACAAGAGGTGAAGCTCGGGTTGCAGGGCGAGGACGGCTACGAAGTTCTCGACGGGCTGAAAGAGGGCGACCGCGTGGTGACGAGTGGCAACTTCCTGATTGCCGCCGAGAGCCGCATCCGTTCGGCAGCGGACTACTGGAGCGGGGGCAACAATGACGCCCAGTGAACCAGCCAAACTGGGACCCATCGCAGCCCTGATTGGAATCTGTGCTCGCAACCCATTCCTCACCATCCTTCTCGTGGGCGCGATGGCGGCATGGGGAGTGTTCGCCCTGCGCAACACCCGGCTCGACGCGATTCCGGACCTCTCAGACACGCAGGTCATCATCTGGACCGAGTGGATGGGCAGGAGCCCCGACCTGGTCGAGGATCAGATTACGTACCCCATCGTGTCGTCCCTGCTCTCAGCGCCTTCTGTGAAGGCGGTGCGAGGGCAATCGATGTTTGGAATGTCGTTCGTGTACGTCATCTTCGAGGACGGCACTGATTTGTACTGGGCCCGCAGTCGCGTGCTCGAATACCTCAACACCGCGCAGGGAAAGCTGCCCGACGGTGTCACGCCCACCTTGGGCCCGGATGCTACCGGCGTCGGCTGGGTCTTCGAATACGCCCTCGTCGACAAGACCGGCAAACACTCGCTGGCGGACCTGCGCACCCTTCAGGACTGGACCGTGCGGTACGCGGTCGCCAGCGTCCCAGGGGTGGCGGAAGTCGCATCGGTCGGCGGGATGGTGAAGCAGTACCAGGTACAGGTCGACCCCAATCAACTGCGCGCCTACGGCATCACCCTGGGAGAGCTCGCGCGCGCAATTCGGGAGTCGAACGAAGACGTCGGCGGGACGGTGTTGGAGATCGCCGGGCACGAGCACGTCATCCGGGGCCGGGGCTACGTCCGGTCGATCCAGGACATCGAGACCATTCCCGTCCGAGTCGCGGAGAACGGCACCCCAGTCTTGGTGAAGAACGTCGCGGTCGTCTCACTGGGAGCAGACATCCGGCGGGGCGTTGTTGAGCTCAACGGCGAAGGCGAGGTGGCCGGCGGCGTCGTGGTGATGCGCTACGGCGAAAACGCGCTCGACGTCATCCGCGCGGTCAAGGAGCGGCTGACCGAAGTCAGAAAGAGCCTGCCCGAGGGCGTCGAGCTCGTCGTCACGTACGACCGTTCCGGCCTGATTGAAGAATCCATCGCCACCCTCAGCACCGCGCTCATCGAGGAGATGCTGGTGGTGAGCCTGATCATCTTCCTCTTCCTGCTTCACGTGCGCAGCGCGTTGGTGCCGATTCTCACCCTGCCCATCGCGGTCCTGCTCGCGTTCATCCCGATGTACTACCAGGGGCTCACGGCCAACATCATGTCGCTTGGCGGCATCATCGTCGCGGTCGGCGCGATGGTGGATGGGTCGATCATCATCATCGAGAACATCCACAAGAAGCTCGAAACCTGGGACGAGAAAGGCAGTCGCCGCGAGGTCATCATCGCGGCGATGCAGGAGGTCGGGCCCTCGATCTTTGGCTCGCTGCTCGTGCTCACCGTCGCCTTCCTTCCCGTCTTCACGCTGGAAGCGACCGAGGGCCGGCTCTTCAAGCCGCTGGCCTTCACCAAGACGTACAGCATGGGCTTCGCTGCGTTGTTGGCCGTAACGCTGACTCCCGCGCTTGCCGCGATCGTCATTCGCGGGAAGATTCGAGCGGAAGAGAAGAACCCTCTCAACCGCTGGCTTGTTGCGGCCTACGTCCCGATCGTTCGCTTCGTCGTCAGCCACCGGGTGGCGGTCATCCTCGCGTCGGTGGTGGCGATGGCTTTCACCGTGCCCGCCTTTTTCCGCCTCGGAAACGAGTTCATGCCGCCGCTCAACGAGGGCGCCATTCTCTACATGCCGACCGCGCCCCCGGGGATGTCGATCGCGGAGGCGACCCGCGTGTTGCAACAGATGGACGCGGAGATCAAAGCGATCCCCGAGGTGCTGAGCGTGTTCGGCAAGGCCGGTCGCGCCGAATCGCCGACCGACCCTGCTCCGCTGTCGATGTTCGAAACCACGGTGGTGCTCAAACCGAAGAGCGAATGGCGAGAGGGTCTTACCTGGGAGGCGCTCATCAAGCAGATGGACGAGAAGCTGCAATACCCCGGTATGCCCAACATCTTCTGGATGCCAATCCAGACGCGCACTGAGATGTTGGCGACAGGTATCCGAAGCCCGCTCGGCATTCAGGTGTTCGGCAGTGACCTCGAGACCCTCGAGAAGACGGCCATCGACGTCGAGAAGGTTGTCGCTCAGGTGCCGGGGACCCGAAGCGCTTTCGCCGACCGTTCGACTGGCGGCTTCTACATCGACTTCCGGGTGAAGCGAGAAGAGGCCGCCCGTTACGGACTTCGGGTCCAGGACATCAACGACGTCGTGATGAGTGCGATTGGCGGAATGAACGTCTCTCAGACGGTCGAGGGACGCGAGCGGTACCCAATCAACCTGCGCTACGCGCGCGAGTACCGCGACAACCCGAAGCTTCTTGAACAGGTGCTCGTCGCCACACCCGGCGGAGCGCAGGTGCCGCTGTCGCAGGTGGCCGAAGTGAAGTTCGTGCTCGGGCCGCCGATGATTCGCAGCGAGGCCGGCAAGCTCGTGTCCTACGTCTTCGTCGATACCGACCGACCGATCGCGGACTACGTGGCCGACGCGAGAGAAGCGGTCGAGAAAAGCGTGAAGCTCCCAGCGGGGGTGAGGCTCGAGTGGAGCGGCCAGTTCAAGTACTACGAGCGCGCGACCCAGAAGCTCAAGTGGGTGGTGCCCATCACCCTGCTCATCGTGATCCTGCTGCTCTACTTCAGCACCCGCTCGGTGGTGGAGACGGGCATCGTCCTTCTCGCCGTGCCCTTCTCTCTCATCGGCGCGGTCTGGCTTCTCTACCTGCTCGACTACAATCTGAGCGTCGCTGTGTGGGTGGGCCTCATCGCGCTCGCCGGCCTCGACGCCGAGACGGGCGTGGTGATGCTGCTGTACCTGACGCTGGCGCATAAGAAGGCCGGCGAAGAGGGGCGGCTGCGCTCGTTCACCGACTTGCGCGAGGCGATTGTCGAAGGTGCGGCCAAACGCATTCGTCCCAAGATGATGACGGTCCTGGCCGACATGATCGGGCTGCTGCCGGTGTTGTGGGCGATGGGAACGGGCTCGGATGTGATGAAGCGCATCGCGGCCCCTCTGGTCGGAGGGCTTGTGACTTCCTTTCTGCTTGAGCTCACGGTC
>JANOHG010000933.1:0-2825 GCA_031406375.1 Archangiaceae bacterium
CACGCCCGCGGCGCACTCGGCTACCCGGGTGTTGTAGGTCGCGTCGTCGAGCATCAGAGCGCTTCAAGCAGAGGCTGACCAGGAGGCGCGTAGAACAGCAACTGGGCTCCGAATGGACCTTCAGGAACGCTGGGCGAAGTAAGCTCGAGCCCAAGCACGGTGCCGGGCGCAAACGGCTTGGGAAACGCCTGAAGGCCGAGCAGGTGAGCGGTGATCGAGCCCATCGACGGCTGATGACCGACGAGCACCAGCAGTTCGTCAGGGTGTTCGCGCAACAGCGCGTCGATCGCTCCGGCGGGGCCGTCGGGTAGGAGCGCGCGGTGGGATCGCAGCGGGCCTTCGTAGCCCATCGCCTGAATCAAAATCTGCGAGGTCTGAACGCAGCGGGTGAGCGGGCTGGTGAGCACGATCGTCGGTGCCCCCAGGCGTTCTTTGAGCGCAGTGAAGTGCTGTCGAACCGAGGCGCGCGACTTGATTGTCAGCGTGCGCGCCTCATCGCCCAGACCTTCGGGAATTTCAGCATCGGCGTCGGCGTGTCGAACTAGAAAGACCTTCACCCGAAGAAACCTAAACCAAAGCAGCCCTGCTCGCGTCAAAGGTTTGAATGGAGTCGACTATGGTTCGCCGGTGACTCGTATTTGCCTGGCACTGATGGGTTTGGCATTGATTTGCGCGTGCAAGGGAAAAGCAGCGTCCGAAGAGCCGATCGCGGCGCAGGCCGCGCGGGTGCAGCGCGATCCTGTGGAGTGGGCGTTGACACAACCGATGGTCGATGGGTACGTGCGCTACCAGCGCACTCTGTTGGTGCAGGCCGGAAAGCTTGCGCCTGCTGCGTGGGATGGCGGGCTGAAGAAATTCGAAGAGACGTCGGTGGAACAGAAGGCGAACCTCGATGAGCGAGCGCGGCTCGAAGCGGGGCTGACCGCGGACGACGTTTTGACGATCGAGTCGATGCTCAGCAGACTTGCGGCCCGACGGCTGACGTTTCAGCTGATGCGGTTGAACGAGAAGCTGCCAGACCTTCCGCAGTCGGATCCCTTTGACCCGAGACAGGGTGCCGAGCTTGCGGCGGCCGTCCAGGCGCATGCGAAATTGAAACAGTCGATAGAAGACTTGTCGGATGAGAGGCAAACCTTCGGAAGCGCGAACATCGACGTGCTGCTGACGCGCGAGGCAGAGCTGTTAAGGAACTGGTCGCTGATGATGGAAGTGCCTGAGCTGAAGGAAAGGCGCTGAAGCGCCATCGGGCCGTTGAGTTGCATCACTTCAGCCGCGGGTCGTCGAGCCCGGAAGCGGCCGACGTTTCGGGGCATGGCATACTCTACCGAATCACCGGCCCAGGGTGCGTTCGACACGAATCGCGGGGAATCGTCTTCTGACGACGTCGAAGAGCCGGGGGCGACTGCGGTACGCGCCGCCTGCCCTGCCTCTGCCTTGCAGCGCGCTCAGCGCGGCTTCGGTTCGCTAAGCTGATCCAACACATGTTGCTCTTCGATCACCCCCACGATGTCCCGATCAGACAATTGCTCGGTGGGATCATCGAACGCATCGAAAGGCGGAGGCGGAGGCGGGAAACTCTGTTCGACCACTGGCCGCTGCCGCTGGGCGGGCGCCTCGACTGGGCTCGCCGTCTTTTTCACCGGCGTGCGCTTCACCGGCGCGCGCTTCACCGGCGTGCGCTTCACCGGCGTGCGCTTCACCGGCGCCACCTTCTTCTTAGTCTTCGATTTCGCCTTCGCCTTCTTCGCAATCACCTTCCGCTTCACGGGTCGCTTGGCCATGACGGCAATCCTTCTCCGAGCCGTGCCGAATGGGGGAAAATAGGGGTGAACATTCGCGCCTGCCCGCACGCCCCCGACAAGGGTTGGGCACCGTGTGCGAGCAGCTTGGCGAGGTCGTCCACTTCTTCGCTGCTCATCTGCGACGTGAGCCCGTCTTGAACTTCTGCATCACCCGCGCGACGTAAAACTCGGTCTGGCCGTTCTGCGGAACAGCGCCATTCACCGCGCTGGGTCCGGCGTTATATGCGGCGATCGCGAGCTTCACGCTGCCAGTGCGCTTGAGCATCGCCGCGAGGTACCGCGCGCCTCCGGAAATCGACTCTTCGGGATTAAACGGGTCGTTTACTCCGAGCAACGCCGCGGTGCCGGGCATCAACTGAGCGGGCCCCATCGCACCAGCGTACGAGATGCGATGACTGCGCGCGTTCGACTCGACCTCGACGATTGCCTGCATCAGGCCGTGGGGAAGCCCTGCCTCGCGTTCGGCTTTCGCTGTGACGCGCGTGAGATCCTCGTGGCCGGTGAACAGGCACGACGGTCGGTGGCGCGCGTAAAGCTTCAGCGCCGACCATTTCTGCGCAAGGAAGTAGGGTGAAAGCGGGAAAACTACGCTGCTGCCAACAAAGGCGACGGTCAGGTTCAGCAACAACAGCGGAATGAGCGCGAGGATCGCCAGGCGCTGCCACCAGGCGAGCTTCTTGAAAAAGCGAAACACGATGCGCACCAAGAACCTCACCGTAACCCCACAACCCACGAAACCTTAGAAACGATCCCTTCTCGGGCGTATCTTCTGCGGGTGCGCCTGACACCTTTGCTCGTTTTGCTGTCAGTCACCGCGTCCGCCGGTGGAAGCGTCGAAGGAACGCTGACCGTCAATCGCGATGGGAAGCCGGCTTTCGCGAAGAATTCGCTGATTTACATACGCGGATTCGCGACGCCCCCGCTTTCCGAGCCAGCGAAGTTGGCGCAGACCGGACGCGCGTTCGACAAGGTCGTGGTGCCGGTAGTGAAGAGGAGCGTGGTGCAGTTCACCAATGAAGAGCC
>JANOHG010000943.1:0-2007 GCA_031406375.1 Archangiaceae bacterium
ACCACGAAGAGGTTTATCGAAAGGCGACCCTGCTGCAGATCCGACTGCGGTATTGGTACGAGCTTCGGGTGCCTTTCGCCAACTGGATCATCTTCCTTGCCTGGTACGCGGGCAACGCAGATGTCGCGCTTAATGGCAGCATCGATCGCGCGACGACCCGGAAGCAGAACATGCTCGGAAAGAGCGGTGATGTTTCGGCGGTGGCGGGGCGTGGCAAAGGCATCGCGCAGCAGAAGGGATTTCATTCGGTCTACCGGCCCGAGATGCTGGTGCTGTGGGGGCTCGCCACCGGTTCGATACCGCTGCTGTCGGACTCGGTCGGCAAGCGGTACTTCATGCCACTGACGGCCACGTACTCGATGCGGATGCAGTCGAACTTCCACCGCAAGTGGATCATGCATCGCGACCCTTCGTGGGGGATGTGAGCGATGGTCACCCGCACCCTTCGCCAAGCGATGCATCGACAAGAAGGCCAGGCCCTGGTGCTCGCGGGGTTGATGATGTTCATCCTGTCTCTCGCGGTGCTGGCGACAATCAACCTCGGCCACAACATCAACGAGCGGGTCCGGCTTCAAAATACTGCCGACGCCGCCGCGTATTCGATGGCCGCGATGGAAGCGCGGGCCTTCAACTTCTACGCGTTTTCGAACCGCACCCAGGTGTCTCACTACGTCGCCGCGATGGTCTGGCAGTCGATGCTCTCGTTCCTCTACTTTCTCGAAGCCTTCTTCGCCGATGCGCTCGGGGTCGTTCTCACCATGAATCCGTGTGGCAAGCCCGAAGGCGCCAAGTGGACAGCGATCTGCAATGGGCTCAAGGTCGTTCCTTACGTCGGCCAGCTTCTGTCGGGGCTGTTCGCTGGGCTCAACGCGATCCGCGTGGTGGTCGAGAACGCAGCGCGTGCGATTGCGCAGACGTTGCAAGCGACCAACCCGGATCGCTTCATCGGCCGGTACGTCATTCCCGGTCACCGGATCTTGAATCAGGCGTTGAGCACCCTGTCGCAGGTCACCTTGCTTGGAACGATGGCCCAGGTGGTCAACACCTCCAACGACGTGATCGTCGATAACGACGCCAACGTCGATTCGGCTGCCACGCGGTTTCTTGGTGGCTCGCTGTCGGCGTGCATCTTCGAGCGCGCGCACATGAAGGAAGCGGGGATTTCAGGGCGCGAGTTGCCCGCCGCCCTGCTCAAGCCTTTGCCGGTGGTCAACAGCGACGAGTTCGACAAGGTCGCGCGCGCCAAGCGGTCGATGGGAAAGATTGCCAATGCCACCCGGTTCGCGTGCGATCGCGGAAGCAGCGGCAGCCGGTGCGCGGCAGGGTGGGTCACCGATCGCCGTCCGGCTCAGCTGCTTCCGCTGCCGAGCAACTTCGGGGTGCTTCGAGATCTGCTGGGTAAGCTCGACTGGAAGTGGGGCCAGACGAAAATGCTCAGCTACGGGTTTGGGGTGGGAAAGGAAGGCGCCAGCGATCGCAACCATATTCGCGACTGGAAGAACGACCTTCCGTCGCGGCCGATCGCGGATCTGACGCAGGGCGACAGCATCGGGTCCGACGACATCTACCGAATCAAGCTTGGCCCCAACGAGTTCGGCACTCCGCTCTTCACCGTCACCAACCCGCTGTCGTGCAAAGTGACCGACGACCCGATTCGGTGTTGGGGAGACAACCGAAAAGGCAAAGACCCAAGCCATCCATTTCGAAACACGGTGAAGACCAGCATCTGGGCGCAGAGCGCTGCAGAAGATCCCACCGGCGTCGGCGGCGGCATTCATTGGCGGCTCGTCACCGCATCTGGCATCAACCCTGGATCGACCGCGTCTGATCTTCCCAACCGCAGGGCAGGAAGCCTGGGTGTGCAGAACAACTTCCGCGACGTCGGGCTCAATGTCTTCGAGAAGACGATCATCAACGTGACCGGTTTCAAGCTGAAGACCGAAGTCTACGTCGCGAACGTGCGCCCGATTCGCGACGGGAACCACCCGTGGGAAGGGCTGGTGCGCT
>JANOHG010000965.1:0-6884 GCA_031406375.1 Archangiaceae bacterium
GATTCGCAGCTGCATCGTCGCCGGATCGTGGCAGTCGATGCATGCAACAGGGTGTTGAACCAGCTTGCGGGCCTCGGCATACGGCAGCTGGTTCATCTTCTCGAAGCCCTTGATCAGATCTCCGTCGCCGAGCTGCTTGTAGGGCACGTACACCGAAGCGTGACAGTGCATACAAGTGCCGGGCTGTTTGGTGACGGCCTGCCGTTCGGTGAAGGTCTGATCATCGAGCATGTACGCGTGGCCGCGTTCTTCACGGAAGTCGGTCGCGAACGCGTAACCAGCCCAGAGAATCTTCAGCCGCGGATCTTCCGCAAGACGTGATTGCGCGACGATTGCACGCGGGTCTGCCTTCGAAGGAGTCCGCGGCACTGCCTCGCTTCCGCCAAAGCGGGTGCGTTGCTGATCCACCGTGCGCAGGTAGCCGTCGTACTGAAGCGGGAAGTTCTTCCCCCACACGGCGGGGTCGACCACGGTGTCGTCGAGCTCAACCACCCGGTAGAATGGACTCTTGGCCTCTTGCTTTCGTTCGAAGATATTGACCAGCAGCATCGTCACGCCGACGGCGATCGCGGCCGAGGCAATCGCCGCGGCGATCATGATCTTGAAGAGGCGACCTTGGGTGATTGGAGTGGTCATGGGTGTCCCAGGGGTTCGAGGTGTCCGACGGAGTTGTGGCAACGCAGGCACTCGGTCGCGCCCTGCGAGTGAGCTGTACCAGGCGTGGCTTCGATCGCTTCGACAATCTGCGCATGGCATTTGCGACACGCGCCTTCGGTTACCTTTCGATTCCGAGGCCGGATCTGTATCGGGTCGGGGTGGTTGCCGGTCGTGAAGTAGAGCGAGTGAAAGAAGCCGTTGCTCGCCTTCACCGCGTACTTCGAGAAGAAGCCGGCGGGCGTGTGGCAGTCATTGCACGTCGCAACCGCGTGATGGCTCGCCCGTTGCCAGCCCTCGTATTGATCCCGCATGACGTGACAGTTCGCGCAGGCCTTGGGGTCGTCGGTGAGGTACGCCGCGCCTTTCGCGTAGATGAAGGTGTAGCCACCCGCGCCTGCCGCGAGCCCGATCGACACACCCATCAACGCGCAAACCAACAGGCGTGTCATTCGCGGGGAGCTATCAGGTTTCGAGCGCGATAAGGCTCGAATGACGACCAGGCAGGCCATCCACCCGTGACCTGATGGGCCACCACAGTCAATCTGGCTTGGCCTCGCAGGTCATTCGAACCACGCGAGCCCCGTAAAAGCGCCGGGTTCCGCCCTCGCAAACGCCGGTACGAACGTTGCTCAAAGCGGAACTCTCACACACTTTGAGGTCGAACCCTTTGAACTGTGAACGGCAGCTGAGATCCGACGCCGTTTGACAGTCGAGGTCGAGGTTCAGCGTGGTGGCATCCCAGCGCCGCGGATCACCAGCGGATGGCGAACATCGTCTCGGCGCAGATCAACGCAACCTTGGGCTGGTAACACCCGTGCACCAGCGAAAGCTGCGCCGAACCGAAGTTGATGCAGTCTTTGCAGCACACCTGTCACGGCTGAAGGCGAACCGCCACGGCGCAAGAACTGCAATGGCAAATTTGCCATGCATACTCTCGATTCCTTTCGTTGGCGTTTCCTCGCGGTTCTACATTTCATCGTCGGCTTTACTGCTTTGCTCGGCGGAGGTTCCCTGGTCGTTTGGTGGGACGGAAGCATGCTGAAGTTGCCGATCACGTTGCTCGAGTCATCGCCCTTTCACGACTTTCTGCTGCCGGGTTTGATCCTCTACGGCGCGGTTGGGGTACACAACCTGATCGCTTGCTTTCTCGTCGCGAAGCGAGAGCCCGGGGCAGAAGTAATCTCGTTCTCGGCGGGATCTGCATTGCTGATTTGGCTCGTTGTTCAAGCCGTGATGATCTCATCCACCCACTGGCTGCAGTATGGATATGGCGCGCTCGCAGCGGTGATCATCCTCAACGCGGCGTGGGCGCGAAAAAGCCGCGACGGCCGGCATTTCTCAGGCTCTCACCTTGCGCGATAGGGGCTCACGCACGACGCGCCTTAGCCGTGGCGGCAGCCTCGGTCGCCGCCACCATCAGCAGCATCGATGTGAGGGCGCGAAGCACTGCGAGCATTCCTAGCCCAACGCGCTGTGTTTCGAAGTTGTTTCAGCGCCGCCCACGCGGGAAGCGAACTTCAGTGCGTCCGGAGGGATTCGAACCCCCGACCCTCGGCTTCGAAGGCCGATGCTCTATCCAGCTGAGCTACGAACGCAGCGGAAAAGGGCGACCTACCGGGCTTGAACCGGTAACCCCAGGATCCACAATCCTGTGCTCTGCCAGTTGAGCTAAGATCGCCAAGACGGTTGCTGCAGAAGCGACGCCTAGGTACCAACCGCGTCACCCTACGTCAACAACCGCACGCGTTCCCCGTTTGACCAACCCCAACTCCGAGGAAGAACCTTCAGAATTCTCTGCTTCTGACCAACGGGGCATCGCCGCGGTGAAGGCATCCATCGGGGTGGGAAGGCGCTTGGTCATGTCGAAGCTCGGTGTGCGGGAGACGGGACGGTTGGCGACGTCAGTACGAAACCACGCCCCAATCGAGCTGCGCGTTCGCGGTCGGGTCGACCTGCACCAGCACGAAGTGGGCGGTGCCTGTGCTGTTGAAGAACACGAACCGACCGTGGGTCGCGTGCGACGCCGTGCCAATCATGAACTTCGGCAACGTCACCTCACTCAGGAATCCGAGAAATGCGTCCTCGTATAGCCGCACTTTCGTGTCTGCCTGAACCGTCGAGCTGAACCCGTTCTCGGAAATCGCGACCACCTTGCCTGCTGTGGTCGAGTGGTCCAGATGCTCGACCAGCGACATGCCCGCCAGTGAGCCGGCGTAGACCATGTCCATCGACTGCGTCGTGGACGAACGGAACACGTTGCCGCAGCGGGTGAAGATCCGATCTCCAATGTCAGTGATCCACAGGTCGCCGCACATCGGGTGGTCGCCGTGGTAGGGCGAGTCGTAGAGCCGCACTGCGGTGCCATTTGCCAGACTGTACTTTTCGATGTCCGAGGGGCTGAGCCCGTTGTTGGCGCCGTAGGCCACGGTCCCCGAAGGGTGCAACTTGGCGACGGTACCGGCGTTGATGCTGGAGCCGGAGCTCATCGTCTCGAGGCCCGTGGTGAGATTCAACGTACGAATCTTGGTCCACTGATTGATGCGGGGAAACGCGTGAACGTAGCCGTTGGTCGAGAGCACCAGGTCGATGACGTCGCAGCTCACCGGCAGCGTCTTCACCAGCGTCAATGGCGAGAGCTGAACATAGGAAATCCACCCGTCGTGCCCGACCGCCGCAAACTGCCCATCGAGTGACAGCGCCACCGTGGTGGGAACGACGCTGAGCGCCAGCGACAGAATCACCTTCGCGACCGGATCGTAGAGGTGCAGCTGGTTCGGGCTGGCTGACACGGTGACGATTCGATTCAGCGAACGGCTGTATTCGGCATCGACGACCCGATGAGGAAGCATGGTGATTGTCCCGTTGGGCACCGGCGCCGCGGTCGCGGTCACCACGACGGTCGATGGAACGCTTGTCGCGCTGCCATCGCTGACCACCAGTGACAGCTCGTACACGCCGGCCACGTCGGCGGCGAAGGTGGGGCTCACGCCGGTCGGGCTGCTCAGCGCGGCCACACTTCCCGTCGGTCGAGAGGTGAACGACCACTGATAGGTAATCGGGTTGCCCTCGGGATCCGAGCTTGCCGAGCCATCGAGCTTCACCGTCACACCCTTCGCCACCGACTGGTTGATGCCTGCTCTGGCAATCGGGGGAAGGTTCGTCGCACTGCTCGCGGTCACCGCGAGCGAGCTCGGAAGGCTGTCGAGCTTGCCGTCATTCACGGTCAGCGTGAGGGCGTAGGGCCCGGTCAGATCCGCCGTGAAGGTCGGCTTCATCGCTGTCGGGTGGTCGAGGACGGCGGCGCTCCCCATGGGCCGCGAAGTCAACACCCAGCGGTATGTCAGTGGATTCCCTTCGAGATCCGAGCTGCCACTGCCGTCGAGCCTGACCAACGTCGCCTTCGGCACGGTCCGGTTCGTGCCGGCCACCGCAATGGGCATCGTGTTGTTCAGCGACGACTCGGCCGTGATCATGACCACCGCCGGAGCGCTGATGGTCTGGCCGTCCCAGACCGTCAACTGCACGACGTAGAGCCCGGGCTGATCAGCGATGAAGTGTGGAAGCGCCGTCGTTGAGTCCTCCAGCGTCACGATGCTGGTCGCAGGCCGCGCCACCAATTCCCAGGCGTACGAGAGCGCGTCGCCGTCGGGATCGCTGCTCTGCGTGCCGCTGAGGCTCACCCGGTTGCCAACGTTGACCCGCTGAGGCACGCCGGCGTTCGCAGTCGGCGTCCGATTGGTGGGTGAGGAATTCCGCGCTGCGGTCACGCTCAACGACTTCGGCTCGCTGACGCGGCAGCCATCGCCAACAATCAGCCGCACGGTGTAGCGACCTGGCAGATCCGCGATCAACGAAGGATTCACGCTCGCCGTGTCGCCCAGCGTTGCCCGGCTTCCAACAGGCGCTTCGACCAACGCCCACTCGAAGCGCAACAGCGCCGGGTTGGTCACCGTGCTCTGGCTGGCGTTGAAGATGATGCGATCGCCCACCTTCGACGCCGTCGGGCCGACGGCATTTGCGACTGGGGGCATTCCCTCGTCGCAGTGGACAACGAGGGTTCGGCCGCAGCCAGCCAGCCCCACCAGCAACGCGAGAAATGGAATGCGCTTCATAGGGCCGAGCGTGTCGCACAACCGTTCGGGTGATTCAAGACGCCGACGAAGACTGCCTGACACAGCGGCACAGCCGGTGCCAACGCCCCTGTCCAGCTCACTTCGCGTCGCGCAACCGCTGGCAGAACCACCAGCGATGACCTTTGAAGTCCTCGCACGCCCGACCAGCTCAGCCGCCAGTAACTGAAGGCGCTTAAGAGAGAGCAGCGATGTCACGGCGTTTCGGCGGTCATGCCGAGGCTCCGGGGTCACAGCTGGCTCTCGACAATGCCTCTGGGTGCCATCGCCAAGACGACAAGCGCGAGAATACAGAACGCCGCTCCCGCGCAGAACGTGAACTCGGCGCCCAGTCGCGACCAGAGCACTCCAGCCAGCACGCTCGCGACCAGCATCGCGAGCCCGCTTGTCAGGCTGAAGAAGCCGTAGGCAGTGCCTCGCAGGTCAGCCGGCGCAGCGTCGGCGACCAGTTTTGCGAGGAGCCCCTGCGTGATGCCCATGTGAATGCCCCACAGCGCGACACCCGCCAGCACGACAGCCCAGTGATGGTTGATCGCCAGCACCACATCGGCGGCGATCAGTACGAGCAGCCCCAGCACCAGCAACTTCCGGTGGCCCATCGTGTCCGAGAGCTTGCCGAACGGGTACGCGGTGGTGGCGTAGAACACGTTCATCGCCACCATCACCAGCGGCACCAACGCGAGGGGTACGCCACCTTGCTGCGCTCGCAGAACGAGGAACGCTTCACTGAATCGAGCGAGGGTGAAGACACCGCCTACCACTACCACCCACCAGTACGAGGTGCCGAGGCGTCGGAGGCTTTCCCTGCGAATGGGGCTCACCGGCTTCTTGCGCGTCCCAGCTTCCGGCTCGCGGACACCGAACACGAGCAGGGCCACCGCCATCAGCCCCGGCACCACGGCAACCCAGAAAACCGCTCGGAAGTCGTTGGCCCACAGCAGCATCAGGCCCACTCCCAGCAACGGTCCGAGGAAGGCGCCCACGGTGTCGAGCGACTGGCGAAGGCCAAAGGCAGCGCCGCGCAGGTTTACGGGGGCGAGGTCTGCGACGAGCGCATCGCGCGGTGCGCCACGCAGCCCCTTGCCAACACGGTCGAGCAGACGAGCCGTCAAGACGATGCCCGTTGACGACGCTAGCGCGAACAGCGGCTTCGTCAGCGCGCCCAACGCATAGCCAAATACCGCGAGCCCTTTGCGCCTGCCGATGTAGTCACTGAGGGCGCCGGAGAACACCTTGACGATGAGCGCGGTGGATTCGGCAAGCCCTTCAATCACGCCGACTGCGATGGCGCTCGCGCCCAACGTGGAGACCATGAACAGAGGCAACAGGCTGTGGATCATCTCCGAGGACACGTCCATCAAGAGGCTGACAAAGCCGAGCGCCCAGATCGCTGCCGGCATCTGACGCAACGGGCTTGAGGACTGCCGGCTCACCTTGCTCGTTGGCCGACAGTGGCCGCGCCAGGTCATTCCTTCCAGACGTCGAGCATCGGCAAGTCTAGCTCGGTGAAGTCGCGAAGGTTCCGGGTCACCAACGTCAGCTTGTGAACGTCGGCCGTCGCGGCCAGAAAAGCATCCATCGTCGAAAGGTTCCCCCCTGCCTTTCGGCTGCGCGCAGCGACGATGCCCCACCGATCTGCAACCTGACGGTCGACGTCAAGCACGCGGCCTTCGAAACGTGCCGGCAGCTCTTCCATCAGCCAGGACGCTAGGCGTTCCCGACGACGTCCAGAAGGCATCAGCTCGACGCCACGGCGAATCTCGGCCAGCGAGACGACGCTGAGGAAGACCCGATCCTCGTCGACATCGGCCAGCCATTCCACCACCCCCGAGTTCGGCCGAGGTTTGACCCACTCAGAGACGACGTTCGTGGCGACGAGATAACTCACAGCCGGATCCGACGGGGCTTGTCTTTGACCCGCTCGAGCTTGATGCCGGAACCTCTCAGCGGCGATTGGGCAAAAAACTCTGCCAGGTTTCCTTTGCGCTTCGTCTTTTTCTCCCACTCGGTGGCGGCGACGACCACCACCGTCGTCCGACCCTTTCGGGTGATCGTCTGGGGTCCCTCGGCAAGAGCCGCATCGATGACTTCACTCAG
>JANOHG010001049.1:0-3731 GCA_031406375.1 Archangiaceae bacterium
CGTCTGGTCTGCGTTGGCCGCGAGGATCTCGCCGGCGAAGTGCTCAGGGCGAAAGCCATTGCCCCACGGGTTGGCGCCCAGCTCGCGCCACTTGTCTGCGCTCTTGAGCCGCTGCTCGAACAGCTCGTGTTCTTTGACGCCTTCTTCAGCCATGGGGGAGCGCTTCAACCGCGCCCCTTGGCGACACGCAAGAAGAATCAGGGCGCGGCGAAGAAGACGAACGCCGCCACCAACACCCCAATCAGGATCGGAACGATGATCTCGACGGGCACCCGGTACTGCATGTGCACTGTGTGCAGCGAGTTGCGGCCCCACAACCTGCGCCGGCGTACCCGCCGCATGATCACGCTCGAGAGCGCCGCCGGAGCCTTCTCTTTGGGAGCCTTCTTGAGCAGCGCAATCGCCTGCTGGTACTTGTTGAAGCGACCCTTCAGCTCAGAATCGTCTGCGAGACCGGCACTTAGACGCACAGCGTCCCGTTCGCCAAGGGCATCATCCGCCGCGGCGACGAAGAGCCGTTCAACTTCAGTCTTTGAGAGTTCCGTGCGCACGGCGTTCATTCTCCTCGATGTCCTGCTTGTTTCTCAAGCCGTTCAAGAATCCCAACGAGCTTCTCGCGTGCCCGATGCAACCGACTCTTGACCGTGCCTTCCGGCAGCTCGGTGATTTCGACAATTTCCTCGTACGACAAGCCCTCGATGTCACGCAGCGCGACCAGCATGCGCTGGTCTTCGTCCAACTCGGCAATCGCGCGATGCACCCATTCGCGCTCTCGATTGGCTTCGAGAATCTCATCGGGCCCCGTGGGCGCGCCAACCGAGTCGTTGATCGCAAGCTCATTGGCCTCGGCGTAGTCATCGCTTCGACCACGGCCCCGCCGCTTGAGGTACTTGAGTCGGTTCAGGCAGTGGTTTTTGCTGATTCTGAAAATCCACGTCGACAGCTTCGAGTCTTGCCGAAACTTGTCGATGTGAAGGTGGATGCTGACGAAAATCTCCTGGGTCAGATCGAACGCTTCCTCGCGATCTCCAACCATTCGAACACAGAAATCAAAGACGCGATCCTTGTGCGTCTTGACCAGCGTCTCGAATGCCGTTGGGTCCTTGCGCTGCAACCGAGCGAGCAATAGCCGCTCGGGCAACTGCGCCTTCACCTCTACGGAAGCGGTATCCGGCTGTCGGGTTGGAAGCTCGAGCACCTGACTGGACACGTCTTCCTCCCGCACAGCCGAAGTCTACGCAGATGTGACAACACTCAACGCTCGGGGTTCCCGAGCGGATCTGCACCGACTGCGTTACTTCGTCGCGACCGAGTAAATACCTGTTTTTGCGTCGATCTTTACCTGTGGCGGTCGGTGTGTGCGTTCGAACACCTGGTAGGCGGGCTCAAGCTGCCTCCAGAATTCGAAGTGAGGGCTCTTCTCCAGCGTCTTGAGCACACCTTCGTTGAGCCGCCGCGGAAAAATGTGAATCGGTAGCTTGCGAACCCTGGCGTCTTTGGCCATCAGATAAACCTGCTCGACGGGCCCGTCGGTGATGGCAATGCATCCAATGCTGGCACAATTGCCGTGCAGGTAAATGAGCCCTCCGAGTTTGCCCTTGGTGCCATGCACTCGGTCGGCCGCATTGGGATAGCTCACCTCCATCGAAAGGTGAAAGTTGCTGGTCGGGTTGAAGCTCTTGATCTCATAAAAACCCTCGGGAACCTGAAGGTCTCCTTCTTCGCGCTTGGGCCCCAATTCACCCGAGGCAGCACAAATTGCGTAGGTTGCGACCCGCTTCAGCGCCTTGCCGCGCGGGCCAGACCAGACCTCAAGCTCTTTCTCTTCTTTGAACGCGCGCAGGTACAGTTCCTCTGGAGGGTACTTGAGCCCCACGTCAGCGAACATCGTCTTGAGCGCCTCGGCCTGTTGCTGGCGAGCTTTGCTGACGCGATCCATCGCAAAGGCATTGGAACACAACACCACAAAGACCAGCGCTGTGCGCATCACTTAGAACTCCGGTGCCACGGCTACGGTTCCGATCGGCTCATCTGCACTTTCCCGCGCGTTGGTTGCATTGTGTTCGCCCGGCAGCAGCGAACGCATCGTACGGCTCGCTATTCCGGAGGTGCACGCGACGGGTTCTTCATTCCCATCAGTTGCGCAGTGATGAAGTCTTCAAGGTCTCCATCGAGAAACTTGTCGACGTTGCCCGTTTCCATTCCGGTTCGCAGGTCTTTCACCATCCGGTAGGGAGCCAGCACGTAGGATCGAATCTGCGAACCGAATGAAATGTCTTTCTTCTGATCCTCGGCCGCGTTGCGCACGTCCGCGCGCCGCTTCATCTCGAGATCATACAAACGCGAACGAAGGATTTGAAACGCCATGTCGCGGTTCGCGCTTTGAGAACGTTCGGTCTGGGTGGTGATCATCATCCCCGTGGGGATGTGCCGAAGTTGGGCGGTCGACGATGTCTTGTTTACCTTCTGGCCGCCGGCGCCGCTGCCGCGAATGAACTTCAGCTCGTAGTCCGACTCGGGAATCTCAATCTTCACCTCGTCGTCGATTTCTGGGTAGACGTCGACCGAAACGAAGCTCGTCTGTCGACGCGCGTTCGAATCAAACGGGCTGATCCGCACCAGGCGGTGCACCCCAATCTCCGCCTTTAGGTACCCGTACGAGTAGTCACCTTGCACGCGAAGCGAGACGTTCTTGAAGCCCGCTTCTTCACCGGCAACCGCGTCGCTAATCTCTACCTGCCAACCCCGCTTTTCACAGTAACGGGAATACATCCGCAGAAGCATCGCCGCCCAGTCCATCGACTCGGTGCCGCCCGCGCCAGCGTTGATGTCCATAAAACAGTTGCGGCGATCGTTCTCGCCCGAAAGCATCTTCGCCAACTCGAGTTGCTTGATCTGCAGCTCGACGTCTGCGAGCGCAGAACCTGCCTCAACCCGCGTTGCCTCGTCGTTGGCTTCTGACGCGAGTTCGAAAAGCGTCTTCGCGTCATCGAGGCCGCGCTGCGATCTTTCCCACGAGGCCAGCGATTGCTCGAGCAGGGTCTTTTCTTTGAGCAGCCCCTGCGCCTTGACGTTGTCGTCCCAGAACGTAGGCAGCGTCGAGTCGCGCTCGATCAGCGCGATGCGGCTCTTTTTTCGGTCGAGGTCAAAGACTCCCCCGGAGGCCCAGCAGGCGCCCCTGGAGATCTGCAATCGTTTCCTGCGTGTCCTTCGCCATTCGCGCTCCCTAGCACAACCCTTCGCTGGTTCTTCATGACGATGAGCCCTGGCGGTGGTTAGAAGCCCATCAAACCACCCGAAGTCCTTTCAAAGGTTGCCACCATGAAATTCGAGCTCACCCCACTTCCTTACGCGAAAGACGCGCTGGCCCCCCATCTGACGGCTGAGACGCTCTCGTTTCACTACGAGAAGCATCACCAGACGTACATGACGAACCTGAAGAACCTGCTGGCCGGAAAGCCAGAGGCCGAAAAATCGCTGGAAGAGCTCGTCAAGACCGCAACCCCTGGGCCGATGTTCAACAACGCGGCGCAGGTGTGGAATCACGATTTCTATTGGACGTCGATGAAGCCCAGTGGCGGCGGCGAGCCCACCGGCAAGCTGCTCGAGGCGATCAAAAAGGACTTCGGCAGCTACGCTGAATTCAAGGGCAAGTTTCAGGATGCGGCGGTAAAGCAGTTCGCGTCTGGTTGGGCCTGGCTGGTGAACAACAGCGGCAAGCTCGAGATCAC
>JANOHG010001053.1:0-1577 GCA_031406375.1 Archangiaceae bacterium
GCTGGGGCTGGGAGCAGAGGTCGGAATCAGCACCACCCGGTTGCACGCTTTCGGGCCGATGGGCCTTAAGGACCTGACTGTTCAGAAGTACGTGGTGGAGGGCAAGGGGCAGGTCCGCTAAGAGGTCCACGGCCTATGGCACCTCCGAAAAAGAAGAAGTCTCCAAAAGCGTCTTCCAAAGCGTCCGCGAAGGACAAGAGCAAGAAGAAGAAGCTCGTCAAGAGCAAGACGAAGGGCAAGCGCCCAGGTCTGAAGCGCCCAGCGACCAAGACGAAGCGCAAGCGCAAGCCACCCGAGCGTCCACAGAGCCCCATCAAGGACAACCCAGAGGCCAAGCGGCTCGCTCACCAAATTGCTCAGGCAATCGTCGACACCAAAGGCACTGACGTGGTGGTGCTCGATGTGCGCGGCAAGGCCTCGTACGCCGACTACCTCGTCATCGCGTCAGGCGACTCTGAGCGAATGGTGAATGCGCTTGCCGAAGGGGTCGAAGACAAGCTTCGCCCGGAAGGCAAGAAGCCGATTGGTCGCGAAGGCGAGCAAACGGGTAACTGGGTGCTGCTCGACTATGGCGAAGTACTCGCGCACCTGTTCCTCGCTGATGCCCGTGGCTTTTATGACCTCGAAGGGCTTTGGGCAGATGCTCCCCGTGAGAAGGTCAGCTGAAGCTCACGGTTCTCTCGGTCGGAAAAGACCGTTCGGGCCTTTTTGCTCCTGGAGTGACGGAGTACGCCGAGCGCCTACAGCACTACCTCAAGACCGAATTAAAAGAGCTGCCCGAGTCACGCGCTTCGGGTGAGCAGGCGCGCGTGGCCGAAGGTGACGCGCTAATCACCAAGCTTTCTGCTCGGGATGTATTGGTGGCGTTGGATGAACGCGGAAAGCAACTGTCGACGGTCGAGTTGGCGCAGTGGGTGGGCAAACACCAACAGGGCGGCAAGGACCTCGCGTTCGCGATTGGAGGGGATGAGGGACTGTCGGATGTCGTGCGCATGAAGGCGACTCTGGTGCTGTCGCTGTCGCGCTTCACCCTGCCCCATCGCCTCGCGCGACTCGTGCTGATGGAACAGCTGTATCGCGTCTTCACGCTGCTTCGGGGAGAGTCGTACCACCGGGCGTGAAGCTCCGGTACACTCAAGGTCCGACCCGGCCGGCTTCACTCGCGTCCTTTTATGACAATTCGCGCTCTCATCGTTCTTAGCGTTGGTGCGCTGCTTTTTTCGAGCGGATGTTCACGTACCTCGATTTTGGTTTGCGGCGGCCCGGGTGAACTGTGTCCCGATGGCTTCGTCTGTGTCGCGAAACGCTGCACCCGCGACATCCCTGATTCTGGCGGGCCCTTGGTGTGTCCTTCGGGCGAAGTCCGTTGTGGCTCGGCGTGCGTGAAGCTGGGCAGTGATCCAAAGAATTGCGGTAGCTGCGCTTTGGCCTGCACTGCAACCGAAGTGTGCAACAGCGGCGTCTGCGCGGCCACCTGCGGTGGGTTGTCGAACTGCAATGGTGCGTGCATCGACCTGCAGCGAGATCGCGGCAACTGTGGCGCGTGCGCCAAGGCGTGCTCGGCGCTCGAGGCGTGC
>JANOHG010001082.1:0-2390 GCA_031406375.1 Archangiaceae bacterium
ACCGACTCAATCAACGTCCGCTCTAATTCTCGATCGCCAAAGCAACGACGGAGTTCACCCGCCATCGCATCATTTACGGGGTGGTACGGTGGTCCTCGGTGATCTCGGTGGAAGTGGTACGGATCCTGGTCGGTGGTGACACCCCGGCCTTTCCTTGGCGGTCGAACCCAGAGTTTCGCGCGGACGATATGTGGATCGGACACAAAGCTGCCTGAAACGCAGGTGACGAAGAGCGTGCCCGTCCGAGTCACAATCAAGACTCAGAAGTCTTTCCTGGTTCCAGGAATCGCCGTTGCGACGTGTGTGCTGACCAGCGCGCTCGTGTTCTCATTTTGGCCAACTGAAACGCCGCTGGTGCTGCCTGCCGTTGAAGAGCCCGTACGTCCGGTAGAGGCTCCGAGGCTCGCCATCGCAAATGAATTGGTCGCAGAAGTGCGCGCTGTCGAGAAACTCGAGCCAACCGAGTTGCCCGGTGCGAACTCGACGAGCGCAGTCGTCGTCAAGGCAGTCGGGCCGAAGAAGGATCCGCTTTTCGCTCGGTTGGCGCGCTTGAAGACCCAGCTTGACGCGCGCGACAAAGAGAGAGGGGAACGCGATCGAATTCTTCATCGGTTGCTCGACGCCGCGGAGGTGGATCTCAAAGTGGCGAAGACGAGCGAGCAACGAAAAGCGGTGGCCGCGCAGTTCGATGACCTACACGCGCAGCTTCGTCCGTGATGCGGCCTGCCAAACGCGATGCCCCAGATTTCGACCGGTGGATAGCGGCGCCCCGAGCATCTGTAGCGAGCCGCAGAGTTAGTAGGCATACTACTGACTAATCGGCAGCCCGGTTGGTTGGTTTAATGGCACGTCCGACGCGACGATTACCGTCTAATCCCCGGCGGGGATTTCGCGTTTGTTGCGTGGGGCAGGTTCGAGTCGAACTCCCGCGCATAGGGCTTCAGCCGGATCGAGGTCCGCTACCGCGGCGTGTGGCGTTGAGCCGCACAACAACAACGCACCATTCTCGAGCGTCCGCACGACCAGCAATCCCATCGAAGAAGGCGGCTTCGCAAAGCGCACCGACAAGGAGTCGAGCGCACTCGCTGCGCGTACTATTGAGCCTCCCTCCGCCTCAACGGCCACCGTTAGCACCTCCAAAGAAGGCAGCTGCGCCGAACGCCGTTCGAGCGTGACGATCACCCTGCCCTTTGGGCCAACCATCAGCACGCCCGCCAACCCGGCATTCGCCACCCATCCATCTGGCAGCGGCACGCGCAGGCCGCGTTGAGGTGTCTTGGATTCAGTGCAGCCGCTCGCAATAAGCGCGAGGACCACCCAGCCGAACCTCACCTATTTCGCGGCCACTGGGCCACCAAGAGCCGGCGGTGCTTTGGGGGCACCATTCGGCGAGTTTTCCATCTTGCACGTGCCCTCGAAGATGACGCCCTTATCAATTGAGAGCGCTGGCGCTTCGATGCTGCCTTTCACGCGTGCTGGGGGATGGAGTTCCACCATCACGGTTGCCCTGATGTTGCCTTCCACCTGCCCGTTGACGATGACCGTCCCGGCCAGGATTTCGGCGTTTACTTTCGCACCTTCTCCGATGACGAGCGTGTCCTTGGTGGAAATCTGCCCTGAATATTTCCCATCAATCCGCACTTGTCCTTCGAAGGAAAGCTTGCCTTCAAACTCACTGCCCTTCCCAAGAAGGGTATGCACCTCGCCCGCTCGAACCGACACGCTTGCCTCCTGATTCCGGGCTGGCTGCCCCAGAGTGTCCTTCTTGTCTGCGCCGAACAAAGCCATCGTGGTTACCCGCTTGCTAGAATCACTTTCGGATCAAGCCAACGATCCTGTCGAGGTCCTCATAGCTGAAGAAATCAACTTCGAGGGTCCCCTTTCCTCCACCCTTTTCACTGAGCCGCACCTTGGTTCCTAGCCTTCGTTGTAGGTCTTCGACCAACCTGCGGGCTTCTGGTGACTGTTTGACGCCCACCTTCGCCACTTTCGCTGCGCCGGGTCGACTCGCTTTTACCCGGGCCTCTGTTTCGCGAACAGACAGTTTTTCTGCCACGACCGCGCGCGCTAGGGCCACCATTTCGGGTGTCTTTGGCAAGCCGAGCAGCGCCCGGGCGTGCCCCATGTCGAGCTCACCCGACTCGAGCAGTTGCTTTACTTCGGCTGGCAACGCGAGAAGTCGCAACGAGTTTGCGACGGTTGATCGTTCTTTGCCGACACGTTCTGCGACTTGCTCCTGCGTCCACTTTCGTTCTTCGAGCAGCCGTCGGTAGCCTTCTGCTTCTTCCAGCGGGCTCAAGTCTTCGCGCTGAAGGTTCTCAACCAATGCGAGCTCGAAGGCTTCGGAATCGGTTGCCTCGCGAACCAGAACCGGGACGTCAGACAACCCC
>JANOHG010001119.1:0-4235 GCA_031406375.1 Archangiaceae bacterium
ACCTTCGACGCGGCGGTGAATACCATCGCTGAGTCGCTTCGTGCCGCGGGCGACAGCGCCTTCACTCTTTGGGCGCGGCTCGCGATTGCGTGGTTGGTGTTCGTGCCGGGCAGCTACATCACCGTGAAGTACTTCGACGGCGGAGACGTCGGCGCGATGCTGTGGCTGATTGGTTACCTGGTGGTGCTCGCTGGGATTCTCTGGTGGCGATTCCAGGGCGGCGCTTGGCGCAACATCCAGCTCGTTGATCCGATGGAATCGCCCGCGGCGCCTTGACGTCACGGCGTCGGTTGGCCCCAGCGAAGGCAGTCAAGCGAAGCGTTTCACCAGCGCTTGCCGAAATGAGTCGAGAGCGTTCGAGCCCTCGGGGAGCGCGGTCTCAGGGCCGATTGCGAGGGGTCATGCGTAATTCTTCGAACGCGCGAGCTCTTCCATCAACGGCGTGGTGACGTACCGTTCACCGCCGTCGGGGAGCATCACCACAATCAGCTTCCCCTTCAGCTCTTCGCGCGCGGCAATCTTCAGCGCCGCGGCGACGGCAGCACCGGCAGAGATGCCCGACGAGATGCCTTCTTCGCGCGCAAGCCTCCGCGCATTCTCGAAGGCCTCGTCTTCGGTGGAAGTGAGAACCTCATCAATGATTGAACGATTCAAAATCTGGGGCACGAAGCCGGCGCCGATGCCCTGAATCAAGTGATGGGCGGGAGCACCACCCGACAGCACCGCACACTTGGCAGGCTCGACAGCAACGACGCGCAACGTCGGCCTTCGCCGCTTCAGCTCTTCGCCAACCCCGGTGATGGTGCCTCCGGTGCCGACGCCGGCGACGAAGACGTCGATCAGCCCCTCGGTTTGTTCCCACAGCTCGGGGCCCGTCGTCTTTCGATGAACTTCCGGGTTGGCCGGGTTGGTGAACTGGTTGAGCATCACCGCGCCCGGCGTTCGCGTCAGCAACTCGCAGGCGGCATCGACCGCGCCCCGCATCAGCTTCTCACCTGGCGTCAACGCGACTTCGGCGCCGAGGTAACGCAGCAGCGACACGCGTTCCTTCGACATCGTCTCGGGCATGGCGACGATGAGCTTGTAGCCCTTCGCGGCCGCCACGAAGGCGAGCGCGATGCCTGTGTTCCCGCTGCTCGCCTCGATGATGGTACCGCCCGGTTTGAGCCGACCGTCCTTCTCGGCGGCTTCAATCATCGCCAGGCCGATGCGATCTTTCACGCTTCCGCCGGGGTTGCGCGCCTCGAGCTTGGCGACGATGCGAGCGGGCAACCCCGCCCCCATTCGGCACAGCTCTACCAAGGGCGTGCGTCCGACCGACTCGAGGACTGAGCGCAAAATCATATCGAGTAATCTCCCACGAACACCTTGGCGCTCCCAATGTCGACGAGCACGCGGTCGCCTTCTGTGACTCCGAGCGCTTCGAACTCTGCCATTCGAAGGTGAACCGTCATCCGCTCGTCCGATGGCAGCCGCAGATTCACTCGCACATTCCCGCCTACCCGCAGCACCGATTCGATGCGCGCCATCGACAGCGACCCACCCATGCCGTCGACTGCCTTTGACAGCTTCACTTCATTGGGTCGTACGAACGCATTCACTGCCGTACCGTCAATCGCGCCATCGGGGGTCGCGACAGACATTGAGCCGACCGCAGTGACGCCGTCGCTCACCTGGCCTTTGAGGATGTTCGCGTTTCCGATGAATGACGCAATGAAGGGCGACGCAGGGTGGTCGTAGATGTGGTTCGGCGTGCCCGCCTGCGCGACCTTGCCCTCGTTCATTACGATGACCTGCTGCGAGAGCTCGAGCGCCTCGTCCTGGTCATGGGTGACCAGCAGCGTGGTGACATGCGTTCGGGTGTTGAGCTCGCCCAGCCAATCGCGCAGCTCGAGGCGAACCCGAGTGTCGAGCGCGCCAAACGGCTCGTCGAGCAACAGCACCCGCGGCGAAGTCGCCAAGGCCCGCGCGAACGCCACCCGTTGGCGTTGCCCGCCCGAAAGCTGAGAAGGCAAGCGCTTGCCGAGATCCTTCAGCCCCACGAGCAGCAAAAGCTCGTCGA
Organism: Archangiaceae bacterium; assembly: GCA_031406375.1. Lineage (GTDB taxonomy): Bacteria > Myxococcota > Myxococcia > Myxococcales > Myxococcaceae > JAGSPQ01. Next base: position 2,063 of record JANOHG010001119.1, read on the forward strand.
TTCGAGCGTCGCTGATGGACTTTTCGACCTTCTGAATCTTGAGTCCGAAGCCAATATTGCCGCGGACATCGAGGTGCTCAAAGAGCGCATAACCCTGAAACACGAAGCCCACTCCGCGCCGCTGCACCGCAGTGTGCGTGCATTCGAGCCCTTCGATGCTCACCGAGCCCGCGTCGGGCTCTTCGAGGCCTGCAATCATCCTCAACACCGTGGTCTTTCCCGAGCCCGAAGGGCCGAGAAGGGAAGTGATGGCTCCTGAGGGCGCGGTGAACGAAACGTCTTCCACCGCGGGCAGGTCTCCTGCGGCAAAGCGCTTCCTCAGGCCCTTCACGCAGACGCTCACGCTGTCCCCGCTTGTCTCGACTCAACCAGCTTCCGAACCCCAAGCGTCACGAACGCCAACAACGTCAACAACGAGGCGACCGCGAACGAGCCGACGAAGTTGTACTCGTTGTAGAGAATCTCGACGTGCAGCGGCACCGTGTTCGTCAGCCCACGCACATGACCTGAGACGACCGACACCGCGCCGAACTCTCCCATCGCGCGGGCGTTGCACAGAATCACGCCGTACAGCAGCCCCCATTTTATTTTCGGCAGCGTGACGAGGAAGAACACCTGCCAGCCGCTGGCTCCCAACGTCAGCGCGGCCTCTTCCGCGTCGCTTCCTTGGCTCTGCATCAACGGCAGCACCTCTTTGGCGACGAAAGGGAAGGTGACGAAGGTGGTTGCCATCACGATGCCCGGAACCGCGAAGATGATTTTCACGTCGTGCGCCGACAACCACGCGCCGAACAGACCTTGGTTTCCGAACAGGAGCACGAAAACCAGCCCCGAGATGACGGGCGAGACGCTGAAGGGCAAATCAATCAAGGCGTTAAGCAGACCCTTGCCGAAGAAGTCGTACTTCGCAATCACCCAAGCGGCAGCAACGCCGAACACGAGGTTGAAGCTGACGCAGATGACCGCGGTCAACACAGTCAGCCGAATCGAAGCGAGGGTTTCGCCATCGGTGATCGCCGTCAGGTATTCGCCCAACCCCTTCTCGAAGGCTTGAACGAATACCGCCAACAGCGGGATGCCGATGAACAGCGCGAGAAAGGCTGCAGTGCCAAGAATCATCAGGACCCGCAGCGCGAGCGGAGCCCGCAAGCTCGGCGACAAACGCCGCAGCGGGTGCGCAGTCACGCTCGCCCCTGCTTTCGTTGCAATGCGTTGATTCCCAATAAAATCAGAAACGAGGCGCTCAACATCACCGTCGCCAAGGCAGTCGCGCCTGCGTAGTCGTACTGCTCGAGCTTGGTGACAATCAGCAGTGGAACAATCTCAGTTCGCAGCGGCATGTTGCCCGAGATGAAGACCACTGAGCCGTACTCGCCCAGTGCCCGCGCGAAGGACAGCGCGAAGCCGGTGAGGATCGCTGGGTAAAGCGAAGGGAGAATCACGCTCACGAGGGTGCGAAAACGGGTTGCCCCGAGCACCGCCGCCGCTTCTTCCACCTGTGGATCAAGATCCTCGATCACCGGTTGAACGGTGCGCACGACGAAGGGGAATCCAACGAAGGTCAAAGCCAGCATCACGCCCAGCGGTCCAAACGCGACCTGAATTCCCAGCGGCTCGAGGTACTGACCCAACCAGCCGTTTTCCGAGTAGACGGCGGTGAGTGCGATGCCCGCGACCGCAGTCGGCAACGCAAACGGGAGGTCGACGGCTGCATCCAGAATCGAACGGCCAGGAAATCTGTAACGCGCAAGCACCCAAGCGACTGGCACACCGAACAGCACGTTGACGATGGCGCCAACCAGCGAAGCGCCGAACGACAGTCGGTACGCGGCCAATGCGCGCGGGCCGGTGACTGTTGCGACGAACTCGGCCCAGGTCAGCGACGTCGTTCGCAGCACCAGCGCGGTCAACGGCAGCAAGACAATCAGACACAGGTACAGCAGCACGAAGCCGAGGGCGAGGCGGTACCCCGGCAGGACTCCGCGCCTGCGCACAAACGGGAGCCAGGCCGATGAAGCGAGGCTGCTCACTTACCCGCGGTGTAAATCTGATCAAATGTGCCGTTGTCGTCGAAATGCGTCTTCTGCGCGTTCTTCCAGCCGCCAAAGACCTCGTCGATGGTGATTAGGTTCAACTTGGGGAACTTGGGCTCGTGCTTCGCGAGCACCGCAAG
>JANOHG010001192.1:0-5355 GCA_031406375.1 Archangiaceae bacterium
GCACGCGTGCGCTCGAGACAATCAAATGGCTTTACGCGCAGCGCCCGAGTCCGATCGCGCTGCCTGAAGGCATTTCCGGGGTGAGCCAAAAGGTCTGGTCGTCGTTTCGGGCGCGCGTCAGCCTCACGGTTCCGAAAGTGAAAGAGCGGCAGACGGCAGCAGATGGCACCACCAAGTACGCGCTCGACTTCGATGGGACGCTGGTAGAAACGGTGCGGATTCCGACCTTGAACCGGAGCACCATCTGTGTTTCCAGCCAGGCGGGCTGCAGCAGACGTTGCGTCTTCTGCGCGACCAAAGAGCTCGGTTTTCACCGCCAGTTGCTCGCCGAGGAGATGGTCGCGCAGTACCTCGTCGCGCGGGCCGAAGCAGCGACCACTGCCCCCGCGCGCAACGTCGTCTTCATGGGCATGGGTGAGCCGTTTGATAACCTCGATGAAGTGCTGCGCGCGGTCGAGGTCCTCACCCAGTCTCCCGCGCCGCAACTGAAGGCGACCTCGGTCACCGTCTCGACGTCGGGGGTGTTGCCAGGAATGAAGCGATTTCTCACCGAGTCGTCTGCGTCGCTGGCCCTTTCGCTGAACGCCACCACAGACGAACAACGAGAGCAGTTGATGCCGCAGAACAAGAGCTGGCCGATCGCCGCGTTGCTGGGCGAGCTTCAGGCCGACGGGGTTCGCAATCCCCGTCGCGAGCACTTCATCGAGTACGTGATGTTCGAAGGCGTGAATGACTCGGACGCCGACGCAGATCGCCTCGTGCAACTTCTGGGTCCGCTGCGCGCACGAGTGAACCTGATTCCCCACAACCCCTTCCCTGGCTCGCCACTAAGGGCGCCATCTGACACGCGATTGCGCGCGTTTCACCAAAGGGTCGTCGCAGCGGGCCAGCTGTGCCTGGTGCGGTGGCCTCGCGGTCGAGACATCGCCGCAGCCTGTGGTCAGCTGGTGCTGTCAACAACCGCTCAGGGATTCGAAACGAATGATTCGCGGTGTGATTGAATCTGATCGTTCATGGCCCTCGGAGTTCTTTGCCCCAAATGCGCGGCGGTCGTTCCAGCCGGCGTGCCGGTTTGTGTCAGTTGCGGCACAGCGCTGGGTGAAGGTGCAGAGGCAGCGACTTCATTGATCAAACAACAGCGGGCCCAAAGCCACGGACTGACGGCGCTGGACGACGAAGCGCCCAAAGCGAGCACCCAACCGTTCAATGCGTTCACGCCCGACGTGACCATCGAGATCAACACCGCCCACCTGACGACGGGCGAACGCCTCTCGCTGATTCCGGCCGAGCCGATCAACGAGTCTTTCGCCAAAGCCCCAACCTCGCCGCGCAGACTGAATGCCCTGCCCGGTGCTCGGCTGACGGGGCCGGTTCCTTCAGTCGGCTTGCCCCCGGCCCGCCGAAGTGGAACGCACGCCAGCCATCAAGCGGCGCTCGGCACAGCTGCGGCGCCATCTGCGCTTCGCAAGGACCCGCTGACTGGCGAGAAGCTGGGCGAATACATCGTCGAAGAGAGGATCGGCACCGGTGGAATGGGCGTCGTCTACAAAGCTCGGCAGCCGCAAATCGGCAGCACCGTCGCGATCAAGATTCTGCGCGGCGATGTCATCGCCGACAAGCGCGACATGGAACGGCTGCTGGACGAAGCCCGGGTGGTCAACGCGATCAAACACCGCGGGATCATCAACATCTTCGGTGCAGGCGAACTATCGGACGGACGGCAGTACTTGGTGATGGAATACCTCGATGGCGAGACGCTTGAGAAGCGACTCGAAACGGTCGGCCGGCTCACCACCGCGGCTGCGATTCCAATCCTCGATGAGGTCCTGGCGGCGCTCGCTGCTGCGCACAGCACTGGCATCGTTCATCGTGACCTCAAGCCAGCGAACGTCTTCCTCGTCAGGCAAAGCGATGGTCCAGATTTGGTGAAGCTGCTCGACTTCGGGCTCGCGCGTCGACAGATGCAAGAGGTCACCCGAATCGCGGGAACCCCAGACTACATTTCACCTGAGCATGCGCGCGGTCGCCCGGCTGGGGCGCCGGCGGATCTCTACGGGTTTGGTGTGCTCGCCTTCCACCTGCTCACCGGCCGGCTGCCGTTTCAAGGCAACACGCCGATGGAAATGATGGAACAGCACGTTCACGCTGCGCCTCCTATACCCGCAGAGATCAACCCATCGATTCCTCCCGTGATGAGCGGACTCATTCTCGCGTTGTTGGCCAAGGATCCAGCCAAGCGTCCTGATGCCGATGGTGCGAAGCGAGACCTGAAGGCCGCTGGGCGACAACTGCAAGAACAGCAGCGACTCGATGAGCCGTTGGATGGAGCGACCCCGAAGGAAGGGCGGCAAGCAATCACGGCGCCGAGCTTGGCGATGGAGCCGCGGCCAAGCGAGTTCCCACGTCAGGCCAAAATGGCGGACTTCGGCCGCAAGGTCGCGCGAAATTGGCCCTGGGTGCTCGCGTCAACCGTGCTGGTGTGGATTTTTGGCCTAGTGATTTGGATGCTGTTGACACCTCCTGCTGTGCCGCCACCCACGAGTCTTCCGGTTCCGGTGCCAATCAACACCGAACCTGTTTCGGAGTCAGAGCAGACCGCTTTGAGCCCTGACCTCAACTTGCAAGTTCAGACGCAACCCGAGCCGCCGCAAGACCAGACACCCAAGCTTCAGACACCCGAGCTTCAGACACCCGAGCTTCAGAAGCCCGAACCTCAGATCCTCGAACCCCAGGCTGAAACGCCGCCATCACTGACGCCCCGACTCGAAGGCGTCGATCCAGAAGCACCGCCGATGAATGCCGAATCGAATCGTGATCCCGATTTTCTCGAGCCGCTTCCGCTACGTCCGCCCGACGAGGCCAACTCGGAGAGGACGGCCCGCGAGAACGAAGAGGCCGCAGTTCGCAAGTGGCGCGTGAAGATGCGAAACGACCTCACCTTGCTCGACGCGCGACTCTCGGGGCCGCTCGAGCAGTTCCGCCCGGAGCTCAATACGCTGATGAGCGACGTCAAAGACGTCACCAACCCGCCTGGACAACAGTCAGCCGAGGGCCGGCTCAAGGCGCTCAAAGCGAAAATCTCGACCGCCAACGAGAGGCGCTGAGAATCTGGCGCAGCGCAGCAAAGAGGCAGGGCTTGCCCGTCGGCGCTTAGGGGTGTAGCTGCGCAGGTTGCCATGGCCAAGGAAGCGAAGAAGAAGTCTGAAGCGCCAAAGAAACCTTTTCCGCCTCCTGCCCTCGTCACCCACTCAGACGCGCTGCCACTCGAGGCAGACGTGCTGAAGAGGATGTACGAGAACATGGTCAAGTCGCGAGCTCTCGAGGAACGGCTGATCGCGATGTACAAGTCGGGACACGGCTACTTCTGGATCGGTGGCCCCGGCGAAGAGGCGTTCAACACATCGCTTGGGATGCTGATCAAAAAGGGCCAAGGCCCGGCGTTCGACTACCTTCACTTTCACTACCGCCAATCCGCGACGTTGCTTGCGATGGGTGAGGAGCCGATCGGCTCGCTGCGCCAGATGAAGAACACCGCGACGGATCCTTACTCGCATGGCCGCAATTTCGCGGGCCACTTCAGCAAGAAGGCGTGGAACGTCGCCCCGGTGAGCTCGCCGATCGAAGTGCAGTACGCGATGGCGCCCGGCACCGCGCTCGCGCAGAAGCGGTTGGGTGGTGACGGCATTACCATCGTCACCGGCGGCGACGCGGGTACGGCTGAAGGCGACTTCGCGTCTTGTCTCATCTGGTCGACCCGCCCCGGAAACGAGCTGCCGATTCTCATCTGCGTCACCAATAACAAGTGGGGGATCTCGACTCCCTACGCGACCCAGCAGAGCGTTGAACGACTCTCGGATCGCGGAGTTGCATTCCAAATGCGCACCAAGACGATCGACGGCAATGATCCGATCAGCAGCTATCTCGAACTCACGGAAGCGATCGAATACGTGCGCACCGAGCGAAAACCGTACCTGGTCGAAGCGAATGTTTCCCGACTCTTCGGGCACTCGTCCGCATCTGGCGCGAACTTCGCCACCGGTGAGCCTGACTGCAACCAACTGTTCGAAGAGAAGCTGCTCAAGCATGGCGTGCTCCAGAAAGGAGAGCCCGAAGCGCTCAAGGCCAAATGGTCGGAAGCGATCGCCGAGATGGCGCGTCAGGTACGCGATGAACCGCAGCCTGATGGCAGCGACATCTTCAAACACACTTTCGCGGAGTAACTATGGCGAGCATGGCCCAGGCGATTCGAATGGCGCTGCACTACGCCGAAGAGAATCTCGGTGTCACCGACATCTTCGGCGAGGACGTCGGCCCGCCGTTGGGTGGCGTCTTCACCGTGACCCAGGGGCTAAAGACGACCTGGAACTCGCCGCTCGATGAACGAGGAATCATCGGCGCCGCGATGGGCCTGGCGATGGCAGGTCAGCGTCCGGTCGCCGAGATCCAGTTCTGCGACTACATCTACAACACCATCGACCTGCTGAAGCTCGCGGGAAGCACCTGCTGGGCAAGCTACGGCGATTGGAACCTGCCGATGGTGGTGATGACGCCGGTCGGCAGTGGAATTCGCGGCAGCATTTATCATTCGCATTCCTTCGACGCGACCGCGACCCACATTCCCGGCTGGAAGATCGTGATGCCGAGCAACCCGCTCGATGCCTACGGGATGATGATTTCAGCCTGTCGCGAGAACAACCCGGTGATGTACCTCAAGCCAAAGGCGCTGCTTCGCGTGCGCGGCGAAGAGCCGATTCCCGGTGAGCCCGGCGACGACAAGCAGCTGTCAAAGATGATCGACGCACCCTTGGGCGATCGCAGCAAATGGAAGGCGAAGTGGCCTGAACTCACCGACTACGCGGTGAAGATTGGCGAGGGAAAGATTGTGCTCGCTGGCACCCGACTCACGGTCGTCAGCTATGGCCGCACGCTTCCACTTTGCGTGAACGCGGCGAAGAAACTGGCCGCCGATGGCATCGACGCCGAGGTGATCGACCTGCGCAGCCTCTGGCCCTACGACTGGCAGATGATTAAGGCGAGCGTCGAGAAGACCGGCCGGGTGCTGTTCGTAAATGAAGACACCGAAGTGACCAATTTCGGTGAACACCTGCTGCGCCGCACCGTTGAAGAGCTCTTCTACAAGCTCAACGCAGCGCCGAAGCTGCTCGCCGGAAAGTTCGTGCCCGGCATTGGGCTTGCCGATGCGCTCGAGCTCGCCTCGGTGCCGCACAAATCCGAAGTGGCAAATCGGCCGCCATCAAGCGGAACCAACGGGCGAAGCTCCGGCGGAATAACCGGAACCTGCGTCAGGATCATCCATTCCGGACGGTTGCCTGACTCAATGAACGAGTCCACAAT